>CAMAYO010000009.1 GCA_945862465.1 Pseudorhodobacter antarcticus
GTGCAAAACGGCGCGGCCTTCGGTGTCGTTGATCTTTCGCCCGCCAAACATGGCGGCGCGCTTTTCAGCCAGACCTGCAGTTTCGCTCAAAGCCAGAAGCTGCGCCAAGGCATGCGCGTCGATGTTGGTTTTGGAAAAATCAAACAGCATGCCGTCGGCTTGCACCGAAAAGGCCTGCGCGCGTTGGTCATCAAACAGCGACAGGATCGGGCGATTGGCGACTTGGGATTGGTGCGCCTGAAGGGCACTGAAACGATGGGGCATGGGTCTACTCCGCCCAATGCACGGTGGCTTGGTCAAGCACCGTGCGAATTGGGGCCAATTCGGGGGGAAGGGTCTGGGCGCGGTCAAGCGCTATGCGCTTTTCGGGGCCAGTGATGAGAACGTGGATGTGTTTTGCGGCTTGCAGCACGCGGGCTGATAGGGTGATGCGCGCTTCGCCTGCGGCATCGGCGCGCAGGGCCATCAGAACGGGTGCATCGGGCGACAGGGCTTGGATAAGGTGATCTGCGCCGGGGAAAAGCGAGGCTGTGTGCATATCATTGCCCATGCCCAGCAAGAGCACGGAGATGGGCAAATGGGGGGCGATGCCTTGGGCCAACTCGTCCAGCTTGTCTTCGGGCTGCGGAGCGGGGGCATAAAGCGGCAAAAGCGTCGCTGCGGCGGCTTTGCGCTGCAGCAAACGTTCGCGCAGAAGGCGGGTGTTGGAACGCGGGCTGTCTTCGCCCACCCAGCGTTCGTCGTTCAGCAGCACAAAGACGCGCGGCCAATCAAGATCGGCGTCTGACAAGGCGTCAAACACCGGGCCGGGGGTGGTGCCGCCGGGGACCGACAAGGTCGCAGGGCCATGGCGCAAGCCTGCGGCCAATTCGTGCGCGATCACCGCCGACAGCCCCGCCATCAAAGCGGCGCGGTCGGGATAGCTCTTTAGGATCATTCCTTAATCTCGCGCCAACGGCGACCATCGCGGTGCAGCAGCATCAAGGCATCTTCGGGGCCAGATGATCCCGAATCATAGCCTTGCGGGCGGTCGCCGCGCGTCTCCCAACCTTGGATGATCGGGTCGGTCCAAGCCCAAGCGGCCTCGACCTCGTCGCCGCGCATGAACAGGGTTTGGTTGCCACGGATCACATCCATGATCAGGCGTTCATAGGCGTCAGGCACGTCTTCGGCATCAGCGCCCAAAGCGTCGGCAAAGGTCATATCCAAAGGCACCTGCATCAGGCGCATACCGCCGGGACCAGGTTCTTTGATCATGACCATCAGGTTCATGCCCTCATTGGGTTGCAGGCGAATGACCAAGACATTGGGCTTCCAGACATTGGCATCATCAAAGATCGAATGGGGTGGTTCTTTGAACGTGATGGCGATTTCGGAGTAGCGCGCGCGCAGTTTCTTGCCGGTGCGCAGGTAAAAGGGCGTGCCCTTCCAACGCCAATTGGCGATTTCAACCTTGAGCGCGATGTAGCTTTCGGTTTTGGAATTGGGGTCTTCGGAATGTTCGATATAGCCACCATCGCCTTTGCCAGCCAGATACTGGCCGCGCACGATTTCTGCAGCCGTTATGGGCTGCAAGGCACGGATCACCTTGACCTTTTCGTCGCGCACAGCGTCGGGGTCAAAGTGGTAGGGCGGCTCCATCGCGATCAGGCATAACAGCTGCATCATATGGTTTTGCACCATATCGCGCATCGCACCGGACTTGTCGTAATAGGCCCCGCGGCCCTCGACCCCTACGGTTTCGGCCACGGTGATTTGCACATGGTCGATGTATTGCGCCTTCCAGATCGGCTCGAACAGAATGTTGGCAAAGCGCACGGCCATCAGGTTTTGCACCGTCTCTTTGCCCAAGTAATGGTCGATCCGATAAATCTGCGCTTCGTTGAAATACTTGGCCAAGGTGGCATTCAAAGCGCGCGCTGTGGTTAGGTCGCGGCCAAAGGGTTTTTCCAGAACGATCCTGCTCCATGCGTCGGTGATTTGATGCACGTGCAGGCGTTCAGCCAGATCGCCAAACAAGGCGGGGGCAACCGAAAAGTAAAACGCGCGCACCACATTGGGGCGCATCGTGGCTTTCAGCTTGGTCCAACCTGATTCTTCTTTGGCATCAATTGCCACATAATCCAGATGCGCCAGAAAAGCTGCGATCGCGGCGGGGTCTTGGCGGTCTTTGGGCACAAATTCCAGCAAAGAGGCGCGGATCATCTCTCGGAACTGATCGCCCGTATTCTTGGCCCGTGCGGCACCGATGATGCGGCTGTCGGCATTCATTTGCCCCGCCAGATAGCGGCGATACAGGCCCGGAAATATCTTACGGCGGGCCAAATCGCCCGTGCCGCCAAAGATCACCAGATCGAATGTATCCACCGGGATAACACGGGAAACCATGCGAAGACCTCTTGAGCTGCGGTGCGCCGTTAGCGCTAACGATACCTTTGTATCCCGAACAGCAGACAAAGTCTAGCGATTGCGCGCCGCCAGCGAAAGCGCAAGATGGGGCCAAGGGTATCAGGCGTCGAGTTCGACATCCCAATACAGATAATCCATCCAGCTTTCGTGCAGATGGTTAGGCGGAAAGCGCCGCCCGTGGCTTTGCATTTCCTCCGGCGAAGGTGCGCGCGGCGGACGCGACAGGTGCAACCCAGACTGGCGCAAAGACTTTGACCCTTTGTGCAAGTTGCACGGGCTGCAAGCGGCCACCACATTTTCCCAGCTGGTGATGCCGCCCCGTGCGCGCGGCACAACATGGTCAAAGGTCAGATCGCCCTTGCGTCCGCAGTATTGGCAGCAAAACTCATCGCGTAAAAAAAGATTAAAGCGCGTGAAGGCCACGCGCTTTTGGGGTTGGACAAATTCTTTCAGCACCACGACCGAGGGCAACCTGAACTCGTGCCTTTGACTGCGCACGGTTTGGTCATATTCGGCCAAGATCGTGACCCTATCCAGCACAGCAGATTTGATCGCCTCTTGCCAAGGCCACAGCGACAACGGGTAATAGCTTAAAGGGCGGAAATCCGCGTTCAGCACCAAAGCCGGGCAGAATTTCAGCGTCGCCGGATCGCGCACGAAGCTGGTTCGAAAATCGCCGTCCATTTCGCAAAGCCCCTATCGAAGGCCCGCGCCAAAGGCACAAGATGCGCCACGGCGCGCTACAACATCACTATATATGGCGTATTTCTGCTGGCAAGCCCCTGCATTTACGCTTGGTCAAGTCATCGCAAATGCGCATGACAAGGGTATGACACCGGCAAGCCCTTGCCACCATCAAGGGACAGGCAAAAGTTTTTCTATCTTGCACCGCCCTGCCCCGTTATGAGGCTGAAAACGAAAGGACCGCCCCATGCCGATCCACCGCCGTGCGTTTCTAAGCCTTGGCCTTGCAGCCTTGGCGGCCTGTGGGCTCAAAAAGCCCGCCTCAAAGACAGATCATCCTGGGCGCACCCCCGCAATGGATCGTCTTGTCGATAAATACGCGCGACTTTATGATATGCCCGCCAGCCTGATCCACCGCGTGATCCAGCGCGAAAGCGATTACAATGCGGCAGCGCGCCATGGGCCCTATTACGGCTTGATGCAGATCTTGCCTCAAACTGCGCAAACCATGGGGTTCAAAGGCCCTGCGTCGGACCTTCTGGATGCCGAGACAAACCTGAAATACGCCGGTAAATACCTGCGTGGGGCTTGGCTTTTGTCGCATGGCAGCCAAGACAAGGCGGTTTCTTGGTATGCACGCGGCTATTATTACGAAGCCAAGCGCCGCAATATGCTGAAAGAAACCGGCCTTGTAAGTTAAGCGCCCTTAATACCACGCATCGGCAGCCCCCGCCTTTTTACGCGCGACATAGTCGTTCAGCGCATCCAAGGTTGCCACATCCATCGGCGGTGCCTCATATTCGGCCAACCGCTTCTTCCATAACGCATTGGCACGGGTCGCCGCATCGGTTGAGCCTGCGGCCTCCCACTTCTCAAACGGTTCGTTGTCCGACAGGTCACTGTCCCAAAACGCCGTTTCGTAATGCGCCATGGTGTGCGAACAGCCAAAGAAGTGGTTGCCGGGGCCAACCTCGGCAAAGGCATCGACGGCCAATTGATCGTCGTCAATCTTCACCCCGTCCAGATAGGCGTGCAGCGCCCCGCACAGGTCGGCATCGAGCATGAACTTTTCGTAAGACATGCTCAAAAGCCCGTCCAAGAACCCCGCCGAATGGAGGATGAAATTCGCCCCGCAATGCACGGCAGCCAGCATCGACATGGTGCCTTCCATCATCGCCTGCGCGTCAGGCAATTTCGATGTGGTGAAGTTGCCGCTGCAGCGCAAAGGCAGGTTCAAGCGCCGCGCCAATTGGCCGATCACCATCGACCCGATGGCCGGTTCTGGTGTGCCAAAGGTCGGGCTGCCCGACCGCAAGCTCATCGACGACAGGAAGTTGCCGAAGATCACCGGCGCACCCTTGCGTTCCAGTTGCGTCAGCGCGCAGCCCACCATGGTTTCGGCCAAAGATTGCACGATCCCGCCTGCACTGGTCACAGGCCCCATAGCCCCGCCCAGAATGAAAGGCACCACCACCGCCGCCTGATTGGCCCGCGCATAAGCGCGCAGCGATTTGGTCATCGTGCCGTCCCACACCAGCGGAGAGTTCACGTTCACATTGCCTAAGATCACGCAGTTTTGGTCGACAAAATCAGCGCCAAACAAAATGCGCGACATCTCGATATTGTCTTCTGAGCGGTTCTCGGCGGTGACAGACCCCATGTAGGGCCGATCAGACAGGGTCATATGGGCCAAGACCATATCCAGATGGCGCTTGTTCACGGCCACATCGGTCGGTTCGCAGATCGTGCCGCCCGAATGGTGGAAATTCGGGCTGGATTGGGCCAGTTTGATGAAATTGCGAAAGTCTTCGATCGTTCCAAAGCGGCGGCCCTTATCTAAATCCATGACAAAAGGGCTGCCATAGGCGGGGGCAAAGACCACCGATTTGCCGCCGATTTCGACCGATTTAGCAGGGTTGCGCGCGTGTTGGGTAAATGTGGCGGGAGCGGTTTTCAAAACCTCGCGCAGCAGGCCCGGTTCAAATTTCACCAACAGCCCGTCAACCTTGGCACCCGCCTTGCGCCACATTTGCAAAGCGTCGGGGTCGTCGCGAAACTCGATACCCGTTTCCGCCAAAACACGGTCGGCGGCGCGTTCGATCTTGATCAGGTTCTCTTCTGACAAAACGTCATAGGTCGGAATGTTGCGCATGATAAACGGCCGCCCCAGCCCTGTGCCCTTTTTAGACCGTTCCGCTTGCCGTGCCTGCCGCCCTGATCTTTTCGCTTCGCTCATCGTTTGCCCCCCGCCTTTTGTTCCAGAAAAGGCTAAGCAGAGCTGAACACTTGGCCGAAACCGACCCCGCAAGGTCGTTTCTTACGAATTGCCCTTAGGTGATGACGTCAGGTGCCTGCCGCCCCGTATGGGCCGCAATCCCCGCCAGCAAATGTGCTGCACGGATCACGGGGGCCAAAGCCTTTTGCGCGTCATGATCCAACCCTTCGGGGCCCGCCACATAACGTTCCAGATACAAGCGCAACGTGGCCCCTTCGGTTCCCGTGCCCGACAGGCGCAGAACGATGCGGCTGCCATCTGCGAACAAAATGCGCACCCCTTGGTTGCGGCTGACCGAGCCATCGACCGGATCGGTATAGGCAAAATCATCAGCGGCGCTGATCGTCATGCCTTCGACTTGACGCCCTGCAAGTGATGGCAGGCTGGCGCGCAAAGCGGCCATCATGGCATCCGCTTTCACCGTCTCAATCGCTTCGAAATCGTGACGGGAATAGTAGTTGCGCCCAAAGCGCGCCCAATGCTCGGCCAAAATATCCGCGACACTTTGGCCGCGCACGGCCAGAATGTTCAGCCACAGCAGCACCGCCCAAAGCCCGTCTTTTTCGCGCACATGGTCAGACCCAGTGCCAAAGCTTTCCTCGCCACAAATCGTGGCGCGCCCCGCATCGAGCAGGTTGCCAAAGAATTTCCAACCCGTGGGCGTTTCATAAGACGCAATGCCCAAAGCCGCAGCCACCCTATCAGCCGCAGCGGACGTAGGCATTGACCGCGCAATGCCTTTCAACCCGCCCGTATAGCCTTTGGCCAAATGAGCATTCGCCGCCAGCACCGCCAAACTGTCAGAGGGTGAGACATAAATCCCCCGCCCCACCACCATATTGCGATCCCCATCCCCGTCAGAGGCCGCCCCAAAATCAGGCGCAGCTGCGCTGAACATCTCGTCCATCAGGGCATTGGCCCAGGTGGGGTTCGGGTCGGGGTGCATCCCGCCAAAGTCGGGCAAGGGGGTTGCGTTCACGCAAGTGCCCGCCGTAGCACCCAAACGGCGCTCCAAAATTTCCACGGCATAGGGGCCGGTCACCGCGCACATCGAATCCATGCGCATGGCAAAGCCTTTGGCAAACATCGCGCGGATGGCTGCGAAATCAAACAGCGTCTCCATCAGGTCGGCATAGTCGGCCACGGGGTCGACGACATCGACGATCATGCCGCCCAAAGTGCTGCGCCCAACGGCTGACAAATCGACATCGGGGGCAGTCACGATCTTGTAGTCGCTGATCGTGGTGGTGCGCTGATACATGGCTTCCGTCACCGCTTCCGGCGCTGGCCCGCCATTGGCCATGTTGAACTTGACCCCAAAATCTTCCGTCGGGCCGCCCGGATTGTGCGAGGCTGACATGATGATCCCGCCATCGGTTTTATTCAGCCTAATCAGATGGCTGGCGGCTGGTGTTGACAAAACCGCCCCCTGCCCGACAATCACCCGCGCCGCGCCATTGGCGGCGGCCATCTTCAAGATCACCTGTGCGGCACGGTCGTTGAAATAGCGCCCATCCCCGCCCAGAACAAAGGTTTTTCCCTTGGCCCCCACCACGTCGAAAGTCGACTGGATGAAATTCTCAAGATAATCCTTGCTCATAAATACCGGCGTCTTTTTGCGCAGGCCCGATGTGCCGGGTTTTTGCCCAGCGATGGGTTGGGTGGGAACGATGGTCGCGGTCATAGGGGCGCTCCTTCGGGGGCGGCGGTAAAGACAAGAACGGCATTGGCGGGGGCGGTGAGGCCGGTTTGGGCAAGGCTGGGGGCGGCGGTGGGGCGGTTGGTATCCAGCACCAAGTGCCACGCGCTTTGGCTTTTTGGCAAGCTCAACGCCTGTTCTGGCCCCGCATTAAAGACGGCAAAAATCACATCTGACGAAGCCGGCCCCTCGGCGGCAGCGCGCAGTTCTACACACAGGCAGCGAAAGGCAGGGTCGTGCCAATCATAAGCCTCGGGGCGTGATCCATCGGCGCGGTGCCAAAGAACGTCGGGCACGTCTTCATCGCCCCGATACCGCCCATGCAGGAACGACCGCTGTCGCAGCACAGGATGGGTGCGGCGCAGCAAGGTCAAGCGGGCGACAAAGGCTGTCAGATCCGCATCGGCCTTGGCCCAATCTATCCATGTTGTGTCATTGTCTTGGGCATAGGCGTTGTTATTGCCGCCTTGACTGTGCCCCATCTCGTCCCCCGCCAAAAGCATCGGCGTGCCTTGTGACAAAAGCAGCGTGGCCAACAGGTTGCGCTTGCGTTGGGCCCGCGCGGCGGTGATGCGCGGGTCAGAGGATGGGCCTTCGACCCCTAAGTTATCCGAGTGGTTGTCGCCATGGCCGTCGCGGTTGTCCTCCCCATTGGCCAAGTTGCGCTTGGTGGTAAAGCTGACCAAATCTTGCAGCGTAAACCCATCATGCGCCGTGACGAAATTGACCGAGGATGTCGCCCCCCGCCCACCCCAGTCAAATTGCCCGGCGCTGCCCAAAAGCCGCTTGGCCAGATCGTTTGTCATGCCCGCATCGCCGCGCCAATAGCGCCGCAGACCGTCGCGGAACTGGTCGTTCCATTCGGCAAAAGGATGGGGAAATTGCCCCAGTTGATACCCACCGGGCCCAATATCCCAAGGCTCGGCAATCATCTTCACGCCCGCCAAGACCGGGTCTTGCCGCAGGGCTGCAAAAAAGCCTGCCTCTGGCGAAAACGCTGGGTCTTGCCGCCCCAAGATCGGCCCCAGATCAAAGCGAAACCCGTCGATGCCAAAATGGCTGACCCAATGGCGCAAGCTGTCCGTGACCAGCCGCAGCACCATCGGATGGGTTAGGTTTACTGAATTGCCCGTGCCCGACCAATTGGCATAAAAGCGCCCGCCCTCGGTCAGGCGGTAGTAGCTTTGATTGTCAAAGCCACGAAAAGACAGGGTCGGCCCGATCTCGTCACCCTCGCCGGTGTGGTTATAAACCACATCCATAATCACCTCGATCCCAGCGGCGTGCAGAGCGGTGACCATGGCGCGCAGCTCGGCACGCGGGTTGCCCAAGCCATAGCGCGCCGCTGGGGTGAAAAAGCCAAGCGTGTGATAACCCCAATAGTTGCGCAGCCCTTTGGCGGCCAGAACCTTGTCGTCAAAAAAACCCTGCACGGGCAGCAGTTCGATGGCTGTCACCCCCAATGTAACCAAATGGTCGATAATGGCCGGATGGGCCACTGCGCTATAGGTGCCGCGCAAGGCATCGGGCACGGCAGGGTGGCGCATCGTCAGGCCCTTGACATGGGCCTCGTAGATCACGGTGTCTGTCAGCGGGCGGCGCGGGCCTGTGGGCATGGGGGGCAGATCGCTGTCATCCACCACCACCGATTTGGGCACGGCAAAGGCGCTGTCGCGCAGATCAAAAGACAGATCACCCTCGTCCGATGCGGCTTGATAGCCCATCACTTCATCAGCCCAGATCAAGAGGCCAGACCATGCTTTGGCATAGGGATCTATCAGCAATTTGTTGGGGTTAAAGCGCTGCCCTTGTGTGGGGTGATAGGGGCCATGCACCCGAAAGCCATAAAGCTGGCCTGCCCGCATTCCATCAACCCTGCCGTGCCAAATGTCGCCATCGCGCTCGGGCAAAGCGATGCGGGCGGTTTCGCGCAACCCATCAGCGCTGAACAGGCACAGATCAACGCCGTCCGCATGGGCGGAAAACACGGCAAAGTTCACCCCTGCTGCATCAGCCGTGGCCCCCATGGGCCAAGCCCTGCCCGGTGCGACCGAAAGCCCCGCCATAGCACCGGCCACGGGCCCTGATCGCAAAATCACCCCCGCAGACCTTCATAAAGCGCCACATATTTCGCGGCAGAGGCTGTCCAGCTGACATCTTGCGCCATGGCGCGTTGCTGAACCTTGGCCCACATGGGCTTATCCCAATACAGTGCCGTCAGTTGCCGCAGTGCGATGGTAAAGGCCGGCACATCTGTGGGGTGAAAGGTGATGCCCGTGGCAACCCCCGCCGAAAGGGCTGCCGGATTGGCGGTGATGACCGTATCAGCCAGCCCCCCCACAGCAGATACAACCGGCAAGGTGCCATAGCGCAGCCCGTACATTTGCGTCAGACCACAGGGTTCAAACAGCGACGGCACCAGCACCGCATCCGCGCCAGAAAAAAGCCTGTGGCTCATCGGTTCGTCATAACCGATCCGCAGCCCGACACGTCCGGGGAAGTTCCAAGCCAGATCGTGCATCTGGCGTTCCAAATTGCTATCGCCCGAGCCAAGCACAATCACCCCGCCGCCATTGGCGATGAATTCGGGCATCACTTGCGGCAAAAGGTCGATGCCCTTTTGGTCCGTCATGCGGCTGACCACAATCGCCAAGGGACCGGGCACGTCCACATTAAACTCGGCACACAAATTGGCGCGGTTGATGGCCTTGCCGGACATATCGGCGGCGGAATAGGGGATGGGTTCCAATTCGGGCGACCAGATACCCGTATCCACCCCGTTCAGGATCCCCGACACGATCGAGGACCGCGCGCGGATCACCCCTTCCAGCCCCAAGCCCGATTCTTGCCGCACCAGATCGGCGGCATAGGTGGGTGAGACAGCGGTTATTCGGTCACAGGTGATAAGCCCCGCCTTCAGGCTGGACAGATTGCCGTAGTATTCCAACTCGCCGGGATGAAACTGATCGCGCGGAAGGCGCAGATCGTCGATCTGGCCCGCACCTGCCCAGCCTTGAAAGGCGATGTTGTGGATGGTCATCACCGACCCCACATCGCCCTTGCCGCCATAGGCCAAGTATGCCGGCGCAAAGCCTGCGTGCCAATCATGGCCGTGCAAAACATCCGGCTTCCAGCCATCGCCTGCACCGTGTCGCGCAATTTTGGCCGCAACCCAAGACAGGGCGGCGAAACGCTGCGGATTATCCCACCAATCCCCACCCGGGCCGGAATGCGCGCCATAAGGGCTGCCTTCGCGGTCAAAAAGATGTGGAGCGTCCAAGACCATCAGATCAATCCCATCAAGATTGCCCGACAAAACGCGGCCCTCGCCGCCCCAAAGGTTGCCTTCGTACCAAACCTCGGCCCAATGCCCGACACGGTGGCGCAAGGCGCGGTAGCCGGGCAGCATCACGCGCATTTGCCAGCCAAAGGGCGCCAAGGCAGCGGGCAAGGCGCCCACAACATCGGCCAAGCCGCCGGTTTTGACAAAAGGCACGCATTCCGATGCGACCGATAAAACCCTGCCTTTGACCTGCACCGCATCGTCTCCTTAGCCGTAACCCATGGCGGGGGGGCCAAAACCGCCCAAGGTTTGGGTCAGCCCAGTTTGGCCGCCCGTGCATCCAACATATCCTGCGTAATCAGGACAATGCCGCCTTCGCTACGGCGAAACCACTTAGCGTCTTCCTGTGGGTCATAGCCCACCATCAAACCTTCGGGAATAACCACGCCCCGATCTATCACACAATTCTTTAAATTGGCATGACGGTTGACCGTGACATAAGGCAAAACCACAGAATAATCGAGACTGGAAAAACTATGCGTGCGCACGCCGGTAAACAGCAGCGAATTGCGCACCTCTGAACCAGAAACGATACAATCGCCCGAAACCAAAGAGGAAATGGCCGTACCCCGCCGCCCAGCTTCGTTGTGAATAAACCGCGCGGGGGGCACGATTTCGGCATAGGTCCAAATCGGCCAAGCGTTGTCATAAATATCAAGCTTTGGCTCAAAAGCGGTCAGGTCAATATTGGCCTGCCAAAAGGCATCGATCGTGCCGACATCGCGCCAGTAGGGTTCCGTTTCACGCCCCGAAGTGACGCAACTGTCCGAAAACTTATGCGCCATGGCTTTACCACCAGCCACCACGGCAGGAATCAAATCCATGCCAAAATCATGCTGGCTGTTGGGGTCTTCCATATCGCGCACCAAAAGATCGCGCAAAAAGACCCAGTCAAAGACATAGATCCCCATCGAGGCCAAGGAATTGGCCGGATCGCCAGGAATGGTCGGCGGGTCTTTGGGCTTTTCTAGAAAAGAGGTGATGCGCATATTGGCATCAACATGCATTACGCCAAAAGCTGAGGCTTCGGCCTTGGGCACCGTTAAGCAACCAATTGTTACATCGGCCCCAGTTGCTGCGTGTTGTTGCAGCATAATTTCATAGTCCATCTTATAAATATGGTCACCGGCCAGCACGACCACATATTTGATGCCATAGCTGTCGATGATGTCGATGTTTTGCGCCACGGCATCGGCCGTTCCGCGATACCAATTGATCTCATCCATCCGCTGCGAGGCGGGCAAGATATCCATATATTCGTTCCGCTCTGCCCGCAAAAACCCCCAACCGCGCTGCACATGGCGGATCAAAGAGTGGGCCTTATACTGCGTGGCGATCGCCATTTTGCGAATGCCCGAGTTCAGAGCGTTTGACAGGGCAAAGTCGATAATACGGGTCTTTCCGCCGAAATAAACTGCCGGTTTGGCGCGCCGGTCTGTCAATTCCTTCAGGCGTGACCCACGCCCCCCGGCCAAGACAAAGGCCATCGCTTGGGCTGAAAGCCGCGCGTTGGGTTTAGGCTGCATGTCATCCTCCCGAGATGTGCGGTCTTTGCCGCATTTTGTCGTCAATCGTGCCGAAAATAAATCGTCGAAAGCGGCGGCAAGGTGACCATGGCCGATTGTGGCATGCCGTTCCATGCCTCAGGCTCAACCTTGAGCATCCCCATATTGCCACGATTTCCCCCTCCGTAAATCGCAGAATCGGTATTGAGAATTTCTGTCCAACTTCCCCCGTCAGGCAGACCCAAACGCATGCGCCGTTCAACCGGGGTCATATTGCAAACCACCGCGATCATTGGATCATCGTGCTTGCCTTTGCGCAACCACGCATAGGTTGACCCTTCTGCGTTATTGGCATCGATCCACTGAAACCCATCATAACGTGAATCATTGAAATAAAGTGCAGGATTATCACGCAGAACGCGGTTCAAATCACGCACCAAGGTTTGCACCCCCGCATGGGCCGGAATATCCAGCTGGTGCCAATCCAAACTTTGCTTATGATTCCATTCCGCACCCTGCGCAAACTCTTGGCCCATAAACAGCAATTTCTTACCGGGATGCGCCCACATAAAGCCATAGAACGCGCGCAGATTGGCAAATTTCTCATCTGAATTGCCGGGCATTTTACCCAGCATCGACCCTTTGCCATGCACAACTTCGTCATGGCTGATGGGCAGCACAAAGTTTTCCGACCAAGCATATGACGAAGCAAAGGTCATCTGATGATGGTTAAACTTTCGAAACAGGGTGTCTTTTTTCATGTAGGACAGGGTGTCGTTCATCCACCCCATGTTCCACTTAAACCCGAAACCGAGCCCGCCACTGCTAACCGGACGGGTAACACCGGGAAAGGTCGAGGATTCTTCAGCCACCGTCATAATCCCCGGCACCTGACCATAGCAGATCGTATTGGTCCGCTGCAGGGCGGCTATCACTTCATAATTCTCGCGCCCTCCGTCTTTGTTAGGAATCCATTGGCCCGCTTCACGGCTAAAATCTCGATAAAGCATAGAGGCCACTGCATCCACGCGCATCCCATCAACGTGATATTCTTCCAGCCAATAAAGGGCGTTCGAAATGAGGTAATTCGACACCTCAATCCGGCCATAGTTATAGATCAGCGTGTTCCAATCGGGGTGAAACCCTTGTCGCGGGTCCTCATGTTCGTAAAGCGCAGTGCCATCAAAATAGCCCAAGCCATGGGCATCGCTAGGAAAATGGCCCGGCACCCAATCGATCAAAACCCCGATGCCCTTCAAATGGGCCGCTTCCACCAAAGCACGAAACTCTTGTGGCGTGCCATGGCGAATGGTGGGTGCAAACATCCCAACGGGTTGATAGCCCCAAGATCCATCGAACGGATATTCGGAAACAGGCAGCACCTCGATATGGGTAAAGCCCATGTCGGCGACATAACCAACCAATTGTTCGGCCAATTCAAGATACGACAGCATCCGATTGCCGGGCGCACGCTTCCAAGACCCCAAATGCACTTCGTAAATCGAAATCGGCGCTTCTATATTCTGCTTGGATTCGCGCGTTTCCATCCAATCAACATCCGCCCATTCGCGCGGCGAGATATCGCGAACAACACTGGCGTTGGCGGGCGGATGTTCTGACCCAAAACCAACCGGATCAGCCTTTAAGGGCAAAATCACACCATTTTGCATCCGAATTTCGTATTTGTAACTGTTGCCCTCTTTCAAATCGGGCACGAATATTTCCCAAACACCGGTGGCCCCCCGCAAGCGCATCGGATGACGGCGACCGTCCCACAAGTTAAAATCACCCACGACCGAAACCCGTTGCGCGTGCGGCGCCCACACCGCAAAATGCACACCCGCCGTGCCCTCATGGGTCATCAAATGAGCGCCCAAAACCTGCCACATCCGGCGGTGGGTGCCTTCGCCCAACAGATATTCGTCCATCTCGCCCAAAACGGGGCCAAACCGATAAGCGTCGTCATATTCCCATTCGGTCACATCGTTGGCCGCGCGAAGACGATAGGGAATCCGCTTGGGTAAAACGGCTTGGAAAAACCCATCAAATCCAGGGACCGGAGTCGCCTCAAGCGGGGTTTTGGTTTTAAAGCTCGTCAAAAGCTGTAATTTGGTGGCCCCCGGCGCATAGGCCGTGACCACCCAATCCTTACCCCGAGGGTGCGGGCCCAGAACGTCAAATGGCGCGCCATGCCGCCCCTCTGCGATGGCCAAGGCGGCACCTGGATCGAGAAGAAGCTGCGTCATTTAACGTCCTTTATCATGCATGCGCAGTTACAAAGCCGAAGGAATCGACCAAATATCACGCATGTAGTTTCGGATCGTGCGATCCGACGAGAAGAAACCAGACCGCGCCGTGTTTAACGCCGCCATTTTAGTCCAACGATCCCGATCCGCAAAAGCTCTATCCACCTCGATCTGGGCCGTATCATAGGCGTCAAAATCTGATGCAACGAGGAAATAATCGTGGTTCCAAATGCGATTGACCAAATCATGATAACGATCGATGTGGCCGGGCGAAAAGACCCCATCGGCAATTTGTTGCAACACCAATTGCAAAGCGGGGCTCGCTTCAATCGCGTGACGCGCATGATCGGGGTTTTCGCGGCGGGTATTGGCCTGATCAGTGGTCATGCCGAATAGGAAGAAATTCTCGGCCCCGACCTCTTTCAAAATCTCAACATTAGCCCCGTCCAGCGTGCCAATTGTTGGCGCGCCGTTGATCATGAACTTCATATTTCCTGTACCCGAAGCCTCTTTACCCGCTGTAGATATTTGCTCAGACAAATCTGCCGCAGGGATCAGATGTTCGGCCATCGACACGTTGTAATTGGCCGGAAAGACCACTTTTAGCAAATCCCCCGTCACAGGATCTGCATTAATAGTGGACCCTATATCGTTGATAAGATGAATTATTTCTTTTGCCACTGCATAACCCGGCGCAGCTTTGCCGCCAAAGATTTTCACACGAGGAACATGTACACCGCCCGGGTTCTCACGCAAGCGGTTCCAATGCGCGACAGTTTGAAGCACATTCAAAAGCTGGCGTTTGTATTCGTGAATGCGTTTGATCTGCACGTCAAAGAGGGCATCTGGGCTGACGGTGATGCCGCAATGGGTTTTGATCCAACCCGCCAAAGCCACTTTATTCGCCCGCTTGGCGTTCCCAAAATCGGCGCGGAACGAGGTGGTTTCAATCGCAGGCTCTAGCTCTTTTAAGCGGTCAAGGTTGCTTTCCCAACCCTGACCAATCGTATCTGTGATCAACCCTGACAGCGGTTGATTGCACATTTTCAGCCAACGGCGCGGGGTCACGCCATTGGTTTGGTTGATAATCCGGTCCGGATGCAAACGGTTCAATTCGGGGAAAAGCGAGGATTTCACCAAGTCGGAATGCAGCGCTGATACGCCATTGACCTTATGGGCCAAGATAAAGGCCAATTCGCCCATGCGCACTTCGTGATGCTTCACGATGCCCACGTAATGCGGTCGCGAGAGGTTGGCATTGCGATGCCAAGCATCAATTCTTTCTACAATTTGCATATGGCGCGGCAGCACATTGCCAAAAGTAAATGTCGCCCAGCGTTCAAGCGCTTCGGGCAAAAGCGTGTGGTTGGTATAGCCCAAACAGTTTTGCGCAATCCCCAACGCGTCGTCAAAGTCCATATGATGCTCGTCCACCAACAGGCGGATCAATTCCGGCCCAGCGATGGCGGGGTGGGTGTCATTCATCTGAATGGCCACAAAATTTGGCAAAGCTTTCAGGTCAGAATGATTGGCCAAATACCGCCGCAAAATATCCTGCAGGGCGGCTGAGGTCATAAAGAACTCTTGTTTCAGGCGCAGTTCTTTACCCTGATAGGTCGTATCATCGGGGTACAGCACGCGTGACAGCGTGCGGGCCAATGCCTCGGGCTCTGCGGCGGCGGTATAATCGCCGCGATTAAACCGGTCGAGGTCGAATTGCTTGGTGGGCAGTGCAGACCACAACCGCAGGGTATTCGCCCACTTGCCGCGCCAACCAATAACAGGCGTATCATAGGCCGAGGCATAGACCGTTTCCCCCGGAACCCAAACCTCACGCCCATCGCGGGTTTCAACAATGCCCTTAAAAGGGATCGTGTAGGCGCTTTCAGGTCGATCAAACTCCCAAGGATTGCGGTGGAGCAACCAATCATCGGGCTGTTCGCGCTGCTCTCCGCTTAAAAAGCTTTGCCGAAACAAGCCATGTTCATAGCGAATGCCGTAGCCATAAGCGGGGCAGCCCACCGTCGCCATCGATTCCATAAAACACGCCGCCAGCCGGCCCAAACCGCCATTGCCAAGGGCTGCATCCGGCTCATCTTCGACCAAGGCGCGGAAATCTTGGCCAAAGCCATCCATCACCTCGATGGCCATTTCGCGCAGACCAAGATTAACGCAGGCATCTTCCAGCAAACGGCCGATCAGAAATTCCATCGACAGGTAATAAACCCGCTTGCGATCTTCCGCCCACGTTCTGCGGGTTGAGGCAAACCAAGGGGCCACAATCCGCTCACGAATGGCGAAAGACAAAGCCATCCGCCAATCAAACGTCGACGCATTGGGCACATCTTTGCCAATGGTCGAGGTCAGATGCCGCAAGACATCGGCACGCAGGCTGTTCGCAGATAGGCCAAAGTCGTTCACAATAGTGTCCACTGGTTGGGCTGGGTCCGACCGCAAACCTACCCTGCCCAGCGGCACGGTCAAGGCGCGCGGGGCAATCAAAGGGGCAAATTGCCCCTCAAACAGCGCTTTTTTTGTTACCGCAAACATTTTCTCATAAAGGTTCATTTTATTCCTGCTGCATAAGAATTTTTCTGGGTCAAATGGGTTGAAATATTGGGCCGGACGGCGGGAAGGGAAAAGCGATTAATCATGAAAACCAAGCGGTTCTATTCCAAATCATACATGGGACCAGCCCAGTTTCAATATCAACCAGACCAGGCCCGGCATTTTTCCACCTGATCTTTGAAAACATGGCCCTTCCCCCTCGCGCCAGCGGTTCGAAAGCCCATCTTGGGTGCTTGGGTGCCAATTTGGTCTGCAACCTAGGCACATCCCGCGCCTTGCGGTAAAGCTATCGGGCAAGGTTGCGCAAAACAGGGGCCACATGTCTGCCATATCTACGATTCGCAACCTTGGCCCCGCGACCGAGGCGCAGTTTGCCAAAGCGGGCATCACCAGTGCCGAAGCCCTGCGCGAGATGGGGCCAGATGCGGCTTATCGCGCTTGGCTTTTGGCCGGGTTGCCCGCGCATTTCATCGGCTATTATGTGCTTGTCATGGCGCTGCAAGATCGCCCATGGAACGACTGCAAAGGGGATGAGAAAAAGGCGCTGCGGGTCAGGTTTGATGCCCTGAAAGCGGAATGCAACGCATCAGGTCGCAGCGCGCTTGAAAGCGCCTTAAACTACTTTGGTGTGCTAGACCCCCGCCACAAATGAAAAGGCCCGCCCCTTTCGGGATGCGGGCCAAAACGATCATGGCGGAAAGATCAGCCGACCAGTTCAAGACCCGAGAAGAAGAACGCAATCTCACGCGCCGCAGCAGCCGGCGAATCCGACCCATGCACCGAATTCTCGCCCTTGGACAAAGCAAAGTCCTTGCGGATCGTGCCAGCGGCAGCAGCGGCGGGATCGGTGGCACCCATCACTTCGCGGTTCTTGGCAATGGCATTCTCGCCCTCCAGCACCTGCACAACGACGGGCTCAGAGGCCATATAGGCCACCAACTCGCCATAAAAACCGCGCTCTTTGTGCTCGGCGTAAAATTCGCCAGCCGTTGCGGCCGACAAGTGGATGCGCTTGGATGCGACAACGCGCAGACCCGCATCTTCAAATTTGGCAACGATTTTGCCGGTCAGATTGCGCTTGGTGGCGTCGGGTTTGATGATCGAAAGGGTGCGTTCGGTGGCCATGGTAGCTCCTGATGACAAGACGCGCGGCGATGAAAAGAGGGCCGCTTCACAAGCGCGGCCTCTAGCATGAGGCAGGGGTCTTGAAAAGCGTCAATCTGGCGCAAAGCTGAAAGCAAGAGCCGGGGCAATCCGTCATCCGCGCTTGACCGCGGGCCCAAGGTGGGGCAAGGCCGTGGCCATGTTAAAAATCGAAAACATCACCTATTCCGTCGAAGGTCGCCCGCTGTTTGAAGGGGCCTCTGCCACCATTCCCACGGGCCATAAAGTGGGCATTGTTGGCCGCAATGGGGCGGGCAAGACCACGCTTTTTCGCATCATCAAGGGCGAGTTGGCGCTAGAGGGCGGCAGCATTTCCATGCCCAACCGCGCGCGCATCGGCGGGGTGGCGCAAGAGGTGCCCGGGTCGGATGTATCCTTGCTCGACACGGTTCTGGCCGCTGACACCGAACGCGCGGCCCTATTGGCCGAGGCTGAGACTGCCACCGATGCCCACCGGATTGGCGACATCCAAGCCCGCTTGAACGACATTGACGCGTGGAGTGCCGAGGCCCGCGCCGCCTCGATCCTGCGCGGCTTGGGCTTTGAACCCGAAGCCCAGCGCCGCCCCTGCTCTGACTTCTCAGGCGGCTGGCGGATGCGCGTGGCTTTGGCGGGCGTTCTGTTCGCCCAGCCCGACTATCTGCTCTTGGACGAACCGA
Organism: Pseudorhodobacter antarcticus; assembly: GCA_945862465.1. GTDB lineage: Bacteria > Pseudomonadota > Alphaproteobacteria > Rhodobacterales > Rhodobacteraceae > Stagnihabitans > Stagnihabitans antarcticus_A. The sequence goes on from CAMAYO010000009.1 coordinate 18,553, forward strand.
CCAACTATCTTGATCTGGAAGGCGCGTTGTGGCTGGAAAGCTACCTGCAAAAATACCCCCACACCGTGATCATCATCAGCCACGACCGTGGCCTGTTGAACCGTGCCGTGGGTGCCATTTTGCACCTTGATCAAAAGAAGCTGACGCTGTGGAACGGCCCTTACGACCAATTCGCGCGCCAATTGGCTGAACGCCGCGCCAACCAAGCGGCCGAGGCGAAAAAGCAAGACGCCCGCCGCGCGCATTTGCAAAGCTTTGTCGATCGCTTCAAAGCCAAGGCATCTAAAGCCGTGCAGGCCCAGTCGCGCGTCAAGATGCTGGAAAAGATGACGCTGATCACCCCGCCCGAAGAGGCGAAGGCCGTGGTCTTTACCTTCCCAGAGCCGGAAGAACTGGCCCCACCCATCATCAACATGGACGGCTGCGCTGTGGGCTATGGCGGGCCGCCCGTTCTGAAAAAGCTGAACCTGCGGATCGATCAAGACGACCGCATCGCTTTGCTGGGCCGCAATGGTCAGGGCAAATCGACCCTGTCCAAGCTCTTGGCGGGCAAACTGGTGGCGCAAGACGGCAAGATCACACGGTCCTCCAAGCTGCGCATCGGCTATTTTGCCCAGCATCAGGTCGATGAGTTGCACATTGACGAAACGCCCTTGCAGCACATTCAGGCCGTCAAACCCTTGGAACAGCAAGCCCGCCTGCGTGCGCGCCTTGCGGGCTTTGGCCTAGGCCCCGATCAGGCCGATACCGCTGTCGGCCGTCTGTCCGGCGGGCAAAAGGCGCGCTTGTCGTTGCTTTTGGCAACAATCGAAGCGCCGCATCTGTTGATATTGGACGAACCGACCAACCACCTTGATATCGAAAGCCGCGAGGCGCTGGTGGAAGCCCTTACCCAATATAAAGGCGCGGTTGTGTTGGTCAGCCACGATATGCACCTTTTGGGGCTTGTGGCCGACAGGCTTTGGCTGGTCAAGAACGGTGCTGTCACCCCCTATACCGAGGATTTGGAAGCCTATCGCCGCCAGCTTTTGGCGGGGGAAGAGGTGGCAAAGCCTGTAACCAAGCCCGTCGAAAAGCCCAAGAAACTGTCGCGCGACGAAGTTTTGGTTCTGCGATCAGACGTGCGCAAATGCGAAGAGCGGTTAGAAAAGATCAACGATATGCGCGACAAGCTGGCCAAAAAGCTGGCTGACCCCGCGCTGTACGAAGCCGCCCGTATTGGCGAGTTGGAAACGTGGAACCGCAAATATTCCGAAGTGATGGAGGCTTTGGACCGTGCCGAAGCCATGTGGCTATCCGCCACCGAAAAGCTAGAAGCGGCAACGGCGGCTTGAAGCGCAACCCTTTGGCGCTTAGCTACCTTGGGTTGCTTGCCCGAAAGGCCACCTGATGCCCGACGATACCGTGATGCGCCTAATCTATCTGGGCCTTTTGCTCGCCACACTGGCCGGATGGGCCGCGGTGGAGTTGCGCAAAGGCTTGGGGCGCAGCGTGAAGATGGTTCTCGCTTGGGGCATGATCCTTTTGGGTCTTATGGCGGTTTATGGCCTTTGGGGTGACATCACGCGCGGATTGCGGCCCAGCCAGCAGGTGGGGGCTTCCGAAGTCACCCTGCCCCGCGCCGAGGATGGGCATTACTACGCCCAGCTTCAAATTCAGGGGCAAGAGATTTCCTTTATGGTCGACACGGGCGCGTCAGATGTGGTGCTGACCCAAGCCGATGCGCGCAAACTGGGGTTTGATCCGGCGGGGTTGTTGTATCTGGGCCAAGCCTTCACCGCCAATGGCCCCGTGCGCACCGCACGGGTTGAATTGGGCGATGTGCGCTTTGGGCCGTTTCGCGATGCCAGCCTAGGGGCCTCGGTGAACGAGGGGGACATGGACGGCTCGCTTTTGGGAATGTCCTATCTTAGCCAGTTTCAGATCACGATTTCCGGCGATCAGATGGTGCTGCGGCGTTAGGGCTGCAGCAGCCAGTCTTTGACCGATGACATCAGCGGGCGGAAATAGGCAATGATGCGGCCTTCGGGCGGGGCTATCGCCCCCGCCTCCCACGGGGCCACGCCGTGCAGGGTGAGGCGGTGCAGCAACGTCGCCTCTCCGGGGCGCACAGGCAGCGCGATGCGGGGACAAGTGTCAAAGATACGGCGGCGGGCGGCGGTATAGGCTTGGGTCACATCAACATCGCCCCACGATTCGGGCTTATGCGGGGCCAAGGCTTCGCGCAGGGCTTCTTGCAAGATCAGGTGGCTGCCCTGCCAAACCACCAAGGGCGAAGCATCAGATACATTCAGAGGCAGGCCCAAGATCCATGCATGAGGTTCTTTGACCATGCGGTGACGGTCTGCGCCGATGGGCAGCAATCCATCCAGATGTGCCGCATCACGGTTCAGGCGAAAGGCATAGGCCGTGGCACTTTCTTCCGTCGAAGGCTGTGGGTAGTTCGGATGAATGGTGGAAAGCTGCGCGCGGTGCAGGGGTTCGCGCACAAGGCCCAGATCAGCCCATGGCAGATCAACCCCACCGACCCTGCCCGTGGCGTCATTGGGCAGCAGGTCTAACCCCACCGCCCAAGTGCCACCACAGCGCAGCGGGTCGCTTGTTGCAGCCAGAGCAGCCTGCGCCAAAGGCAGCGCTGCATCCGCCCAAGCCTTGATCCCCGCCGTGGGGCCAAGGCGCTGCCAGCCCCTTACCATCCCAGCGCTTTCCTAAGCATATTGGCCCCGACCACCGTGATAAAAATCGCAAAGGCGCGTTTCAGCGGCTTTGGGTTCATCGCATGGGCCAAGCGCACCCCATAAGGCGTGGTCAACAGCGTCATGGGGATGATCACCGCAAAGGCAGGCAGACTTACCGCGCCGATAGACAAGGGCGGCGCATCGGGCACGTTCATCAACAAAAACCCAATCAGCGAAGGCACCGAGATCAACACCCCAAACCCCGATGCCGTCGCCACCGCGCGGTGGATGGGCAAGCCATAAAGCGTCATCAAAGGCACGCCAAAGGTGCCCCCGCCAATCCCCATCAGGGTCGAGAAAAAGGCCAACACCGTCGCCTCAACCCCGCGCAAAGGTTGGATGGGCATCTGCGTGCCCAAGCGCCAATCGGCGCGACCAAAGGCCATATATAGCCCCGCCACCATGGCCAAAAAGCCGAAAATCGCCTTCAAAGATGTCGTCGACAGGTAATAAGCCGCCATAACCCCGATCAACGACCCCAACACCAAAAACGGCGCCCACGAGGTTAAGATTCCCCAATCCACAGCGCCCTTCTTGTTGTGCAAAAGAACCGACCGAACCGAGGTGACAACGATGGTCGCCGCCGACGTGCCAATGCAAACCTGCATCAGATGGTCTGACGCAAAACCCAACTGCCCGAACAGGTAAAAGAACGCTGGCACCAAAACGATGCCGCCCCCGACCCCCAGCAAGCCCGCAATCACGCCAGTGGCGGCACCGATCACCAGCAATAGCGCGAGCATGGGCAAGAAAGTTGCGTAATCCATCATCACCTCGGCCTGTTTTGCGCCAGCCTAGTCGTGCCAAAGCAAAAGGGCCAGAGGCGGGGTTGCCCTTCTATCCCTTGGGCGCTAGCTGTGCGGCCTTCTTTGGAAAGGCTTCCCATGTCTGGCTCATTAGTGTCTGGCTCATTAGCCCGCCCTGCGCTGATTTTGGGGCTTTTGTCCTGCCTTGGTCCTTTTGCCATTGATATGTATCTGCCCGCGATGCCCCTGATTGGTGACAACTTGGGCGTCTCGCCCATGGGGATGCAAAGCACAATCACCGCTTACTTTGCCGCCTTCGGGATAGCCCAGATGTTCTATGGGCCTTGGGCCGATCAGGCGGGGCGCAAACTGCCGCTTTATGCGGGGATTGCGATGTTCGTTCTAGGCACGATCTTGTGCATGACAGCCACATCCGGCACGGGCTTGATCGTCGGGCGCTTTGTGCAGGGTTTGGGCGGCGCGGCGCTGGGTGTCGTACCCCGTGCCATCGTGCGTGACATGATGACAGGGGCCGAGGCCACGCGGATGATGGCCAAGATCATGCTGACCTTTTCCGTCTCGCCCATGCTGGCCCCCTTAGTTGGGTCCGCCCTGCTGGTTATAACGGGCTGGCGCGGGATATTTGCGGCGCTGTTGGTGGCATCGGTGGTCAGCTTGGCGCTGTTGGCACTGGCCCAGCCAGAGACTTTATCCCCGCAGAACCGACGCCCTTTCAAGATGCGTTTTTTGCTTAAGGGCTGCGGCGAGCTGCTGGTGGATAAAACCTTCATGTTGCTCACCTTTGTTGGGGCCTTTGGCTTTGGCAGCTTTTTCATTTTTCTGGCCTCGGCCTCTTATGTCTACCAGCAAGGCTTTGGCCTTACCTCCCCCCAGTTTTCTATCGCCTTTGCGGTCAATGCGATGGCCTTTATTGGCGCAAGCCAAGGGGCCAGCCGCGCCACCGTGCGCTTTGGCAATATGCCGGTGTTGATCTGGGCAAGTGCAGGGTTTGCCTTGGCCTCGGTGGCGTTATTGGGATTGGCGCTGATGGGATTGGTGACTTTGTGGGTGTGCATGGCGGGCTTGGCGTTGGCCAATGGGTGTTTGGGGCTGATCGTGCCCGCGACCATGGTGATGGCGCTGGACAATCAGGGCGATAAGGCGGGCTTGGCCTCGTCCCTTGGCGGCACGTTGCAAATGCTGGCGGGTGGGGCGATGGTCGTGGCCTTGGGCCCGTGGCTTGGGGCCAGCGCCACGCCGATGATCGCCGGCATCGCTTTTGCCGCCTGCGTAACGCTGATCTTGACGTTGCTTGTGCCACTCACGGCTTAAGCGGCAGTGCTGGCGCTGTCTTGAACCTGCGCCAAAGCGTGCAACAACAAGTCCGTCCCAGCACCTGGGCGGTTTGCGCCCTCAGACAGCACCCTGCGCCACCCACGCGCCCCGGGTCTGCCCGTGAACAAGCCCAACATATGCCGCGTGATCTGATGCAAGCGCCCGCCTTGGGCCAGATGCGCTTCGATATAGGGCAACATGGCGTGCACGACGTGGTGGCCGTCGGGCGCAAAATCCTCGCCCCATAGGCTGTCGGCCCCGATCAGGACCGAGGCCGGTTCATGATAAGCCGCCCGCCCCACCATCACGCCGTCCAAGCCCTGATCCAGCAGGCCCTGCGCTTGCGAAAGGCAGGTGACGCCGCCATTCAGACACAGGGTCAATTCTGGAAAGCGCTGTTTCATCGCCAAAACCAAAGGGTAATCCAGCGGCGGAATCTCGCGGTTTTCTTTGGGCGACAGGCCCTGCAACCATGCTTTGCGGGCGTGGATGATAAAGTGGCGCGCCCCTGCCTCCGCCACGGTTTCAATAAAGCGCGGCAAAATCTCGGCGGGGGTCTGGTCATCCACCCCGATGCGGCACTTGACTGTTACGGGCACGGGGCTTTCGGCTTGCATGGCTGCGACACATTCGGCAACCAGTGCCGGGCGCTCCATCAACACCGCCCCAAAACAGCCCGATTGCACGCGGTCCGACGGGCAGCCGCAGTTCAGGTTGATCTCGTCATAGCCATAAGGCACAGCCACCCGCACCGCAGCGGCAAGTTCGGCAGGGTCAGAGCCGCCCAGCTGCAAGGCCACGGGATGTTCCATGGCATCAAACCCCAACAACCGCGCCGCATCGCCGTGCAGCACGGCGGGGGCCGTGACCATTTCGGTGTAAAGCATGGCGCGGCGCGTCATATGGCGGTGAAAGACGCGGCAATGCCTATCCGTCCAATCCATCATCGGCGCCACCGACAGGCGGTGTGCCAAACGAGGGGACAAGGGGTGGCCAAGCGTCATAGGCAAAGGGTCCAGCGTGGGGGTCGCACTCCGCTATACCGCAGCGGCGCGCGATGTGAAAGCGACAGGGCAAAAGGTCAGTTCCAGCGCGGCCCGCTTGCCCTTATTCCCCCCCTCGTCTATCTAGGCGTAAAGGGGATTTCATGCGCATTCTCATCACAAATGACGACGGTATCAACGCGCCGGGCTTGGCCGTTCTGGAAAAAATCGCCCATACTTTGGCTGGCCCCAAGGGCGAGGTTTGGGTCGTGGCCCCGGCCTTTGAACAATCGGGCGTGGGCCATTGCATCAGCTACACCCACCCCACAATGATCGCTGAACTTGGGCCTCGCCGCTTTGCCGCCGAAGGTTCGCCCGCAGATTGCGTGCTGGCAGGGCTTTATCATGTGATGAAAGACAATAAGCCCGATCTGGTGCTGTCTGGGGTGAACCGTGGCAACAATGCGGGCGAGAATGTGCTGTATTCCGGCACGATTGGGGCGGCTATGGAAGCGGCGCTGCAGGGCGTGAAATCGATCGCGCTGTCGCAGTTCTTTGGCCCCAAAAATGCCAAACTGGACGATCCCTATGAAGCCGCCGTGATCCATGGCGCGGGGCTGATCCAGCGCCTTTTGGACAAGGGCCTATGGGATGAGGCCGATTACCGCCTTTTTTACAACGTGAATTTCCCGCCTCTGCCGGCGGCGGATGTCAAAGGCACGCGCGTCGCCAACCAAGGCTTTCGCCGCTACACCGCCTTTTCGCTGGAACCGCATCTGTCGCCCTCGGGGCGGCAATTCTTGTGGATCAAGGGCGGCGAGCAGGGACGCGCCACGTTGCCCGGGTCGGATGTGACGGCCAATGTCGAAGGCTATATCTCGGTCACGCCGCTGCGCGCCGATTTGACAGCGCACGACCGGTTGACAGAGCTTGCGGCCGCCTTGGCATGAGTGACAGCGCCCTGCCCCCCCATGATCCGGCGGCAGAACGGCTGATGCAGCTGATCTTTACCCTGCGCTCAAACGGGGTGACAGATGCGCGCGTGCTGGCCGCGATGGAGCGGGTGGATCGCGGCGCCTTTGTGCGCGGCGTCTTTGCCACCCGTGCTTACGAGGATATGCCCCTGCCCATCTCCTGCGGTCAAACGATCTCACAACCCTCTGTCGTGGGGCAAATGACCCAAGCGCTCAACCCGCAACCGCGCGACAAGGTGTTGGAAGTGGGAACAGGGTCGGGCTATCAGGCCGCGATCCTGAGCCTGTTGTGCCGCAGGGTCTATACCGTTGACCGCCACCGCGCCTTGGTCGACGAGGCGCGCGCCGTCTTTTCCGCCCTGTCTTTGGTCAATATCACGGCTTTTGCGGCGGATGGCAGTTTTGGTCTGCCCGACCAAGCGCCCTTTGATCGCATCCTTGTGACAGCCGCCGCCGAGGACCCACCAGGCCCGCTCTTGGCGCAATTGAAGATTGGGGGTATCATGGTGGTTCCGGTCGGCCAATCGGACACGGTGCAAACCCTGATCAAGGTAACACGGCTGGCCAGCGGCTACGACTATGAGGAACTGCGCCCCGTGCGCTTTGTGCCGCTGGTCGAAGGTCTTGGAACAGAATGAAACATAGGCTCGGATCAACGGGCGATTTTGGTGAGATAGTCGAGTGGGGATGAACATGGACCAATTGAGGGAATTTCGCGCGGCCCGATCCGGCTTTGTGCTGCCAGTTCTGGCGGGATTGCTTTTGTCCGCCTGCATGGACACCAAGTCGCTGGACTGGGACCTGCGCAATAATGGTGGGGCAACCTCGGGGGCGGTCGAACAGGCCACGGGCGCGCGGCCAACAGCCGATGCGCAGGGCGTGATCTCGTATCCGGGCTATCAGGTTGTGGTGGCGCGGCGCGGAGACACCGTGGCGAGCGTTGCGGCGCGCTTGGGCGTACCAGCCGATCAACTCGCCAGTTACAACGCCTTGGCAGCTGACGACAGCCTGCGCCAAGGCGAGGTTTTGGCCCTGCCCGTGCGCGTCGCCGCAAGCGATGTGATGGCGGGGGGCACCTCGGCCACCACGGGCGGCATAGATGTGGCAGCCATTGCCACAACCGCGCTGGACCGCGCCGATACGGGCAGCGCTGATACGGGCAGCGCTGATACGGGCAGCGCCCAAACCGGGGCCATGATTGGCTCTGACCCTGCGCCGGCAGCTGGGGCCCTGCCCTTTGCCACCCAAGGCTCGGGCCCAGAACCCGTGCGCTACCAAGTCAAGCGGGGCGAGACAGCCTTTACCATCGCGCGCAGCTTCAACATCTCGGCCAAGGCCTTGGCCGATTGGAACGGGCTGGGGCCTGACCTGATGGTGCGCGAGGGGCAGTTCCTGATCATCCCAACACCAGCCGATATCTCGCGGTTGCCAGCCGAAGCGCAGGTGGCGGATGCCACAGCGCCGGGCGAAGGCACGCCTACGCCCACACCACCCTCGTCCAAAGAACCCCTGCCCGACGAAGAAACCGTCACGGTTGCACAAGCCGCCCAAGAACCAACCCCCGCCCCCGATCTGAGCAGCGAGCGCACCGCAGCCTCGGCCACGGCGATGGGGATGCCGGTGGATGGCAAGATCCTGCGCGCTTGGGATGGCAAAACCAGCCAAGGCATCGACATCGCCGCAGCTGCGGGCACAGCCGTTCATGCCGCAGCCGAAGGCACGGTGGCTGTCATCACCCACGATGCCAAGACCGGCGCCTTGATCGTGATCTTGCGCCATGCTGATGGGCTGCTGACCGTTTACGCAGGGCTAGATTCCGCCACTGTGGAAAAGGGCGCTGCGGTCAAGCGCGGCCAAAGCATCGGCACGGTCAAAGACGGAAGCCCCGCGCAGTTGCACTTTGAGGTGCGCCAAGGCCAAGTCTCGGTCGACCCGCTGACCTACCTGCAATAAGGCCACAAAAGCAGCGCCCTATGATCCCGGAGGGTTTCACACCCTCCGGACCTCCCGTGGGATATTTAACCACATATGAAAGGGGGGCAGCGTTACAGCGCCACACCTTCGCGCGCGGCCAGATCGCAGAAGAATTGCCACGCCACACGGCCCGAGCGTGACCCGCGCGTGGCTTGCCATTCGATGGCCTCGGCCCAAAGCCTGTCTTCGGAAATCACCACACCATGGGCAGCGCAATAGGCGCGGATCATGGCCAAATAATCGTCTTGGGTGCAGGGATGGAACCCCAGCCACAGGCCAAAGCGGTCTGACAGCGACACTTTCTCCTCGACCGCTTCGCCCGGCGTGATGGCCGAGGCGCGTTCGTTATCAATCATCTCGCGCGGCATCAGGTGGCGGCGGTTGGACGTGGCGTAAAAGAGCACGTTCTCTGGACGCCCCTCGATGCCGCCATCCAACACGGCTTTGAGCGATTTGTAATGCTGATCGTCGCTGGAAAAAGACAGATCGTCGCAGAAGAGGATAAAGCGGCACGGCGCTTGGCGCAGATGCGTCAGCAGGCGCTGCACCGAGGGCAGGTCTTCGCGGCTAAGTTCTACGATCTTCAGATCATGCCCTTCGGCGCGCACAGCCGCGTGAATGGCCTTGACCAGCGACGATTTGCCCATCCCCCGCGCGCCCCAAAGAAGGGCGTTGTTGGCAGGCAAGCCGCGCGCAAAGTGGCGGGTGTTTTCCATCAGCGTATCGCGCGAGCGGTCGATGCCCAAAAGCAGGCTCACATCCACCCGCGATACTTTGGCCACAGGGTCTAGCCGGTCAGGGGCGGTGTGCCACACAAAGGCTTCAGCCGCCGCAAAATTGGGCGGTGGCAAGGGCTGCGGCGCAAGACGTTCCAGCGCCGCAGCAATACGCTCTAGCTCGGTCATTCCGCGTCAGGCTCTTCCCAAGTGCCGTCCAACTTGGCTTGCTTTTCAGCCTGCTTTTCAAAGTAAACGATAATCCAGATTGACACTTCATAAAGCGGGTAGATCACCGCAAACAGCACCCCCATCGAGGTGACGTCGGGCGGGGCAATCATCGAAGACAAGATCAAGATGCCCACAATCGCATATTTGCGGGTGGCTTTCAGGCCCTTAGACCCGATCATCCCCGCCTTGCCCATCAAGGTCAACAGCACGGGCATTTGGAAGCACAGGCCAAAGGCCATCAGGAACTGCATGGTCAAAGAATAAAACCGGTCGATAGAGCCTTGAAACACCAAGCCCTTTGGCAAGCTGCCCAAGGCCGACCCCGTTTGCATCGCGGTGGACAGCGTGTCTTGGAACGACAAGAAGAACCGAAACGCCTGCGGGATCACCAGCAGATAGGCCAAGGCCCCGCCCAGAAAGAACATCACGGGCGATGCGATCAAGAACGGCAAGAAGGCCGCCTTTTCATTACGGTAAAGACCAGGGGCCACAAAGCGCCACAGCTGGAACGTGATGATCGGAAAGGCCAGCACAAAGCCGCCCCACATCGAAATTTTCATCGCCACAAAGAAGCTGTCCTGCGGACCCAAGGTCTGCAACTGGCATTCCTGCCCGCGCTCCGCCAGAACATCGCAGATCGGGGCTGAAAGAAAGGCCCAGATATGCCCCACGATCAGGAACGCGATGATAAAGGTCACAACGAAAGCGCCAATCGAAATCATGATCCGATTGCGCAACTCTTTCAGGTGTTCCAACAGCGGTGCGGCCGAACCGTCTAGATTTTCGGTATTGCTCATGCCGTCTCCTCGCCTTTGGGTTTGCGCGGTGTCCTGCGCGGTTTGACGGCGGCCTTATCTGGGGTTTCGGCGGTTTGGGCCACGGAAACCTTGGCTGCAGGCGCGGCTTTCGGTGCGCGCTTTTTCGGCGCGGGCTTTGCAGCTTCGGGCGCTGGGGTGGGGGCGTAGGTGCCAGCCTCAATCGCCTTGAGCTTTTCGGTCTGCTCTTTCAGAACCTGCGCACGAAGGGCTTGCTTGTCATAGAGCGCTTGTGTCGCAGCCCCATGGGCCGGCGCTGCGGCGTGTTCGGCCAAATCCTCGGCCGCCTCGGCCGCATCATCTATTGCGTCGGCCGGGGGATAGGCCGAGGTCACAACCTTGGGCGGGGTCGCGGGCATCGGCGGTGGCACAAGGGTGCGGGCCGGCATGGGCGTTGTGGGTTTGGCTGCGTTCTTCAGCGGATCCCACTTTTCAAACCGGTCTGCGGCGTTTTTCACAGCATCCAAGCCCAAAGCACTAGAGGACGTGCTGGCCTTCAGGTCTTTGACCACATCCTTCACGCCGGTGTCTTTGGCAGCCTGTTCCATGGCGCGCGAAAACTCGCGGCTCATTTGACGCAGTTTGCTGGTGAACCGCCCCAGTTGGCGGAACATATGCGGCAAGTCCTCTGGCCCAATGACAATAAGTGCCACCGTGGCGATGATCAATAATTCGGGCCAGTTGAAGTCAAACATTACCGGATCAGGCTTGCTTGTCGTTGGACGGGGTCACGTCACGGGCAACGGCGGGGGTCTCTTCAGCGGCCGGTTCGGCGGCGGCAGCGGCGGCTTTGTTATCATCCATGCCTTTTTTGAAGGCGGTGATACCTTTGCCAACTTCGCCCATCAGGGACGAAACCTTGCCCTTGCCAAACAAGACAAGAACAACAACGGCGATCAGAAGAAGACCAAGGGGTCCGGGAGCGTGCATAAAAAGTCCTCCATTAAGCCGCGATTTGCGGCAGTGCTGAGACTGAACAAAGGCCAATCGGCCATAACCTGCAAGGCGCAGTTTGCGGTCGGGGGGGATTGGGGTTGGAATTTGGCGGCCTTACTGCCATATTTATGTCAGTAAGACCCTAGCATGAGGAAGCCCTGCCAGAATGTCGCGCTCAAACCGATTGTTCGACCTGATCCAGATCCTGCGCGACGGGCGTTTGCACCGCGCGGCGGATCTGGCACTGGATTTGGGCGTTTCGGTGCGCTCGATCTGGCGGGATATGGCGATGCTGGCGGCATCGGGCATGCCGGTGGAGGGGGAGCGAGGCGTGGGATATATGCTGCGCCAACCCATCACCTTGCCGCCCATGATGCTGCAACCGGCGGAATTGATTGCGCTGCGCTTGGGCGTGCGCTTGGTGGCAGAGGGGGCGGATGCCAACCTTGCCGCCGCAGCGCGCAGTTTGGCGGGCAAGATTGCCACCGTGGCCCCTGCCCCGCGTGATGCAGGCGCAGGAGAGGACTTGTTCGCCCCAGCCGCCGCAGCCCCGCAACGTGCAAGCCCCCATTTGCCCTTGCTGCGCAAAGCAATCCGGCAAAGCGAGCGGCTGACGATTGCGGTGTTGGATGCAGCGGGCCAGTTGACCCAGCGCGATATCCGGCCCTTGGCCTTGGCGTTGACAGGGCAAACTTGGGTGCTGGCCGCGTGGTGCGACACAAAATCGGGCTTTGCCACCTTTGGGCTAGACCGATTGTTGGATATCGTGCCGCGCGGGGAAAGCTGTCCACGCGAAGCGGGCAAACGGCTGACCGACTACCGCAAATGGCAAGCCTTGGGCCTAGGGCTGGCCGAGGGATTGGATATTTAAGCAAGCCTGAAATGGGCGAATAAGGCGCTTTAGCCCGCAAAGACAAAGCAGCGGTCGCGGCGGATCATCAGCCAAAGAGCAGTGCCAGCCTTGGGCAAAAACACACCGGGCACGGCGGCGGTCAGGGGCGAGCTGTCAAAGTCCATCTTGAACTCGACAAGGCTTTCATGGCCCAAAAAGCGCGCCCGTGTCACCGTGCCGCGCGCGGCCGTGCCGCCTTGCGGAGTGGGGTTGGGGCCGCGACCGGCGCGATCAAAATCAATCTTCAAGTGCTGCGGGCGGATGACGATATGCACCGGCGTGCCATCGGCATGGCCCGGCGTGAGAAACACGCCAAAGGGTGTTTGCGTTAAGGCCCCGCGCGAAGTCCCTGATATCACATTCACATCGCTGAAAAATGCCGCAGCGGCGCGGTCGATCGGCGCGTTGTAAAGATTGTAGGGCGCGCCCTTTTGCACGATCAAACCGGCCCGCATCAGGGCTATTTCATCGGCCATGCGCATGGCTTCGTTGGGTTCATGCGTGACCAAAAGAACAGCCGCACCTTCCTCTTTCAACAAATCCAGCGTGGCATCGCGAATGCCATCGCGCAGGCGGTTATCAAGGCCCGAGAAAGGCTCATCCATCAGCATAACACGTGGGCGCGGCGCTAAGGCGCGGGCCAGCGCCACGCGCTGCTGCTCTCCACCCGACAGCTGGTGCGGATGCTTGGCGCCAAAGCCTGTGAGGTTGACCTTTTCCAGCAAGGCATCGACCCTTGCTTCCCTTTGCGGCACATCGCGCCGCAGGCCAAAGGCCACGTTGCCAGCCACGGTCAGATGGGGAAATAGGGCAAAGTCTTGAAACATCAGCCCGACGCCCCGCGCTTCGGGCGGGGTGGCGATTTTGGGGCCAAAAACCTCGACCCCGTCAATCAGAATGCGGCCTTCGTCGGGTGTTTCCACCCCTGCGATCATCCGCAAGGTGGTGGATTTGCCACAGCCAGATGGCCCCAGCAAACAAGTCACCTGCCCCGCCTCAACCACCAAGGACAGATCAGACACCACCCTTTGCCCGCCATAAGACCGCGAAAGCGACTGCACGACGAGGCGTGGGGCATCCAAACGGGGCGTTGGCAAGGTCAATTCCCAATAGTTTTCATCAGAATTACCCCATAGCAGCCGAGGCTTGATGCCGCAAGACTAGCGCGCCAAGACCAGTTCGGCCATCAACCCACCGAAATCCGCACTTTGCCCCAAGCGAAGCACCCCGCCATGCGAGCGAGCAATATCCGCCGCAATCGACAGGCCCAAACCCACCCCGCCGCCATGGTTGGGGTCACGCGCCTCATCCAAACGGGCAAAGGGGCGCAAGGCCTCTTCGCGCCGCGCCGCAGGAATGCCCGGGCCGTTGTCTTCAACCACAAGGCGCAAGGCGCGGTCGGTCAGGTGATAGGACAGCCGCGCCTTGGTGCCATAGCGCAGGGCATTGCCAATCAGATTGTCCAAAGCGCGGGTTACGGCCTGTGGGCGAAGGCGCATTTGGCCTTGGCCGCTGCAATCACCCAAAGACACATCTTGCCCGCCGCGCTGGGTTTTGGCCATGATTTCGGCCAAAAGGTAAGCCGGGTCAACAAGGCTGGGTTCTTCCTGCGCATCGCCGCGCGCAAAGGCCAAAAACTCCTCCACCAAGCGCTGCATTTCCTGCACATCGTCCATCAAAGCGGTTGTCTCGTCGGTTTCTTCCATCAAGGACAGGCCCAGTTTCATCCGCGTCAAAGGGCCGCGCAGGTCATGGCTGACACCAGAAAGCATCAAGGTGCGCTGTTCGATCTGGCGTTCGATGCGCGCGCGCATATCCAAAAAGGCCATGCCAGCGGCGCGCACCTCAACCGCGCCACGCGGTTTGTAGGGCAGGTTTTGGCCACGGCCAAAGGCCTCGGCCGCGGCGGCCATGCGGGTGATGGGGACCAGTTGGTTGCGCAAGAAAACAAAGGCCACCGCCGTCATCAAGATCGAGGCCAGCGCCATGATCACCAAAAGCTGATGCGGATTGCTGGCCGAAACGCGCAGACGTGACATATCGACCCGCATCGCCCCAAAGCGGGTTTGCACCCAAAGCTGCACATTGCGCGGATCTGCCGCCAAATCAACGGCCACAACCTGGGGCAAGGCCTCGTGCAAGATCGCCCCGACTTCGCGCCCCGACAGATCCCAAAATGCGCGCAGATCGGTGGAGGGAGGCGCTTGGGTGGCGGGCAGCGTTACGTCAACCCTTAACCCCGCAGCCAAGGCCGCCGCCCGCGCTTGGGCTTGGGGCAGGTCTGCAGCGCTGTCGATCTGCGACACAAGCAAGCCCACCTCTATCCCCGCCCCGCGCGACAATTGCCGCGTCACACCATCAAAATGGCGTTGAATAAAGATGACAGAGACCACGACTTGCACGAAAACCACGGGCAAGATCAGGATCAGCGCCGCCCGTCCATAAACGCTTCGCGGCAGATAGGATTTCAGGGTGAAGGCCATAATGTCAGCCTAGCCGTGCGAAGGGGCTTTTGGAAAGAGCGATTTTGACAGGATAGGGACTTGAGCCTGCGGCGTGGCAGCGCGATGGTGGGCATATCATGGAGCAAACCCTAAGCACCCTGCGCGCTGACAATCCCGGGCCGTTCACGGGCCTTGGAACCAACACCTATGTTGTGGGTCAAGGGGCGAAAACCATCGTCGATCCGGGCCCTGATATGCCCGCCCATCTGGCGGCGATCTTGGGCGAGGTGGGCAGCGATCGGGTTGAGGCGATTTTGGTCACCCATGCCCATTCAGACCACAGCGCCCTTGCCCCCCGACTGGCGCGCCTAACGGGGGCACCCATCCTTGCCTTTGGCGATGCGCGTGCGGGCATGACGGCACAGATGCAAGCGCTTGAGGCCGAAGGGATGGGGGGCGGCGAAGGGCGAGATGCAGGCTTTGCGCCAGATGTGGTGGTGCAAGACGGCCAGATCCTGACCCTTGGCAGCGTGAGGATCGAGGTGATCCACACCCCCGGCCATATGAGCAACCACATCTGTCTGGCCTTGGGCGATACGCTTTTGTCGGGCGATCATGTGATGGCATGGTCAACCTCGCTTGTGTCGCCGCCCGATGGCGATATGGGGGCCTATATGGCTTCACTGCATAAGCTTGCAGCGCGCACATGGCGCAGGTTCCTGCCCGGACATGGCGAGGCGGTCGAAGACCCCGCCGCCCGATTGGAAGCGTTGATTGCCCATAGGGTGGGGCGTGAGGCTTCGGTGCTGGCCGCCTTGGCACAAGGCCCCGCCACGGCATCGGCGCTGACAAAAACCATCTATAGCGACCTTGCCCCCACCCTGCACGGCGCAGCCATGCGCAACGTGCTGGCCCATCTGATCGACCTGCAATCGCGCGGCAAAGTGGCCCGCACCGGCACAGGCCCGTTAAGCGCCGCCGCCTTTCAGCTGGCCTAACGTGCTGCGCCCCCGACCTGACTTTTCAGACACCATCACTTTTCCCGCCATTTCCCCTTGCCGCCCCCAAACACCCTTGCTATAGACCCCGCCATGTTCCGGCGTAGCTCAGCGGTAGAGCAGCTGACTGTTAATCAGCTGGCCGTAGGTTCGATCCCTACCGCCGGAGCCAAATCCCTCAAGGATTTGAAAGAGATAGGGCGCGTCGCAAGACGCGCCCTTCTTTATTTCATTGGATGAGTTGCGTGACTTACACGCGCGGGGCGCGCATCCAAAAGCGGGCCATCAGGCTGGTCGAGGCGAAGAGCAAGCCGATGCACAGGCCAAGCCAAATCCCCTCGGCCCCAAGGCCAAAGGTAAAGCCCAACAGCGCGCTGGTGGGAATCCCCACGCCCCAATAACTGAACGCAGCCGCCCACATGGGCACGCGCGTATCGCGTATGGCACGCAGCAGACCCAGCGCCATAACCTGCATGGCGTCACCCAATTGAAACAGTGCGGCGAGGGCCAAAAGACGGGTGCAAAGGGAAAGGATCTCTGGCGCTTCGGGATGGGTCGTATCCAGAAAGAGGGCGGCTATGGCAACAGGAAGGGCGAGGAAAAGTGCAATGCCAACAACGCAAAGCAAGAATGACAGACCAATTGACGTGACGGCAATCTGGCGCAAGCCCCGCACATCACCCGCCCCCGAAGCGCGCCCTGCCAGAACCGTGGCGGCATTGGAAAGGCCCAAGTGCAGCATAAAGGCCAAGGCCGCAACCTGCATGGCAATGCCGTGCGCGGCCAGTGCCACCGTGCTGACCCAGCCCATCATCAAGGCGGCCCCCGCAAACAGCCCGCTTTCGGCAAGGCCCGTCATGCCAATCGGCCAGCCCAAACGAAACACCCGCCCCAAAGCGGCCACGTCAATCCGCCAAAAGCGCGTGAAAAGGCCAAAGCGCCGCAGGCTGGGTTGATAATGGGCATAAACTCCCATGATCACAAAAGTGACCCATTGCACCATCAGCGTGGCCAAAGCCGCGCCGCGCACACCCAACTCTGGCGCGCCCCAATGGCCGAAAATCAGCATCCAGCCCAAGGAGAGGTTGACCAGCACCGCCCCCAGCGTCACCCAAAGCACCACCTGCGTCCGCCCCAAGGCCGAAAGATAGGATTTGAGCGCCATCACCAACAGCGCAGGCGCCATTCCCGGCCCGGCGATGCGCAAAAAGTCTTGCGCAAGCTGGGCCACCTTGGGCTCTTGCCCCAAGGCCAAAAGCCAAGCGCCCGATGTCCAAAACACCGGATAGCACACAAGACCAAAGCCCAAAGACAGCCAAAGCGCCATGCGGGCATCGCGGCGCACCTCGGTCTCATCCCCCTTGCCTACGGCGACTGCCACCAAGGGCATCAAGGCTTGGGCAAAGCCCGACCCAAGGATGAACACGATAAAGAAGCACGATCCCGCCAAAGTGACCGCAGCAAGTTCCGCCACGCCGTAGCGCCCCATCAGCACCGTGTCAGTGACATGCAGCAGCATCCCTGCCAGATGCGAGCCCATCAGCGGCAACCCCAGCGCCAAGATCGCGCGGGAATGGGAAAGATATGTTTTGATCATGGCGCCTTCTATCTGCCTTGGCCAAGCCCAGCAAGCCCGCGCCGAAAAGCGGGGGTTTCACACCCCCGCACCCCTGTGGGATATTTGGGCACATATGAAAGGGGGGCGTTTAGCTTGCGGGGACGTGCTTGCGCCAGTTGTGCTGCTCTTTAAAATCCAAAACCTCGCGGATTTTTTGGTTGGAAAGCAGGCTTTCATTGATGCCCACAGCGCGGGTCAAGGGCACTTTGGGGAAGAACTGCGCCAAAAGCTCGGCATTGGGTTGGGGCACAGAGTTGGTGTCGTTCACCGCATTGAACACTTGATAGCCCAACCCGTCTTTCTTGAGTGCCAGATCGACAATCTGCCCCAGATCGCGCGCATCAATATAGCTAAAGGTGATACGACGGCGTGAGCCCGGGTCTTTGGCAAAATCGGGGAAGCGGGCGTAGTCTTGCGGCTCCATCACGTTGCCGATGCGCAGCGAATAAACATCAGCCCCCGTGCGGCGCTGGAAAGCTTCGGCTGTCACCTCGTTCACCTTCTTGGACATGCCGTAGCTGTCCATCGGGTTGATCGGATAGGCTTCGTCCAGCGGTAGATAGGCGGGGTCAGTTTGACCGTCGCTGAAACACACGCCATAAGTGGTTTCGGACGAGGCGATGATCACCTTGCGGATGCCCGATTTTAGGGCTGCTTCCAGCACGTTATAGGTGCCCATCACGTTGACGCGGTAGGTTTCATTATCGGGGGCCATCATCAGCGCGGGGATGGCTGCAAAATGCACCACAGCGTCGAATTTGCGGTGGCCAAGGCCGTCTTCCAGATCATCGCCGCTGGCATAGGCAGTCATGGCGTTGAACATTTGCCCACTGTCGGTGATATCGGCCACCAGATCGGCCACACCGGGGTGGCGCAGCGGCACTTTATCGACATTCAGCACCCTGTGGCCCTGTGCCGCCAAATAAGCCACCACATGTTTGCCCGCTTTGCCCGAACCGCCCGTAAAAAGTACCCGCATAAAACCCTCCATGATTTGGCCCCACCTTGCCTGAAGCCGCATCCCAAGGCCAGCCCTTGCGCCCTGCCCCCTTGGCAGTGTCTAATGGGCACCAAACAAGAACAGGCCCCAAATGTCAGACCATTTGACCAACACCACCGATACCTACAACGCCTCTTCGATCGAGGTGCTGGAACCGCTAGAGGCCGTGCGCCTGCGGCCGGGGATGTATATCGGCGGGATTGACGAGCGCGCTTATCACCATTTGGCGGCCGAAATCATCGACAACGCGATGGATGAGGCTGTGGCAGGCCATGCCACGCGGATTGAGGTGGAGCTGCACGCCGATGGCGCTTTGACGGTGCGCGACAACGGGCGGGGGATACCTGTCGACCCGCACCCCAAGTTTCCCGACAAATCAGCGCTTGAGGTGATTTTGTGCACCCTGCATTCGGGCGGCAAGTTTGGCGGCAAGGCTTATGAGACGTCGGGCGGGTTGCATGGCGTGGGGTCTTCGGTGGTCAACGCGCTGTCGGACCGGATGGATGTGGAAGTCGCGCTGAACAAAGAGCTTTACACCCAAAGCTTTTCGCGCGGCAAACCCTTGGCCCCCATTCGCAAGGTTGGCCCCGTGGCCAATAGGCGTGGCACTTGGGTGACGTTTCACCCCGATGCGCAGATCTTCGGCAGCCAGCAATTTCGCGCGGGCCGTTTGATGCGGATGGTAAGGTCCAAGGCCTATCTGTTTTCGGGCGTCGAAATTCGCTGGAAAACCGCGATCCCCGATGGCGACACCCCCATGGAGGCGGTGTTTCACTTTCCCGGTGGCTTGGCCGATTACTTGGCCGACACTTTGGAAAAAACCACCACCTATGCCGACAAACCTTTTGCCGGAAAAGTGGGGTTTCAGGCCAAGTTCGGCGTGCCCGGTTCGGTGGAATGGGCGATCAATTGGACACCTGCACGCGACGGTTTCATTCAGTCTTATTGCAACACCGTGCCCACGCCCGAAGGCGGCACGCATGAGACGGGGTTTTGGAACGCGGTGCTCAAAGGCATTCGCGCTTACGGCGAGCTGATCAAGAACCGCAAGACCGATTTGATCACCCGCGATGATCTGACAACGGGGGGCTGCGCCCTTGTGTCGTGCTTTATCCGCGAGCCGCAGTTTGTGGGGCAGACCAAAGACCGCTTGGCGACCGAAGAGGCGGTAAAATATGTCGAAGGGGCGGTGCGTGACCATTTTGACAATTGGCTGGCGGGCAATACGAAATATGCGGGGGCGATTTTAGATTTCCTGATCCTGCGGGCCGAAGAGCGGTTAAAGCGGCGGCAAGAAAAGGAAACGGCGCGCAAGACGGCGACCAAAAAGCTGCGCTTGCCGGGGAAATTGACGGATTGTTCCGCCAAGAACCGCGAAGGAACGGAACTGTTCATCGTCGAAGGCGATAGCGCGGGCGGGTCGGCCAAGGCGGCGCGCAATCGTGAAACGCAGGCGTTGTTGCCGCTGAAAGGCAAGATTTTGAACGTGCTGGGGGCTGCTTCGGCCAAACTGCACGACAATTCCGAAATTCGCGATATTTGCGAAGCGCTTGGCGTGACGATGGGGGCCAAGTTTAATGTCGACGATCTGCGCTATGATAAAATCATCATCATGACCGACGCCGATGTCGACGGCGCGCATATCGCAAGCTTACTGATGACGTTTTTCTTTTCCCAAATGCGCCCGCTGATCGACAAGGGCCACCTATATCTGGCCTGCCCGCCGCTGTATCGGCTGACCCAAGGGGCCAAGCGGATCTATGTGGCAGATGATGCGGAAAAAGAGCTGATGCTGGCCAAGGGCTTGGGCGGGCGCGGAAAAATTGATGTGCAGCGGTTCAAAGGCTTGGGCGAGATGGATGCCAAAGACCTGAAAGACACGACGATGAATCCGTTGACACGAACGTTGATCCGCGTAACTATAGTTGAAGAAGACCCCGGCGAGACGGGCGATTTGGTTGAGCGTTTGATGGGCAAAAAGCCAGAATTGCGGTTTCAGTATATTCAAGAAAACGCGAGGTTTGTTGAGGAGTTGGATGTTTGATTGCGGCGATTACACCGTATTGAAACTATTCGGTCTTCCAGCTTCCATCCAAGCAATCATTTCGTCAAGACGCTCTTGGGTTGGAAGTTCAACAGCCTCTTCTTCTGTGTGGCCTTCAAAAATCTTTTTCTCAGTCATCCAACCTTGAAAGGTTACGTACTCGCCTTCAATCGCCGACGGCCCCGGAAGTTCACATCCGGCTTCGACCCGAAGAAAGTCTCTTAGTTTCCTAATGACCATCTGATAATTGTTTCGATGAAATTCGACATCAACACCACCCAAATCAGACAAACACTTCTTGATCTCATAAGGATTTGATTCAAAGATGATGAACTTTTTGTCATTGGTTTCAGGATCTGGCGCCCTACGCCGTCCCATATCTAGCCCTAACTCGAATGGCATATTCATTCGAAACAGATCACCCTTTTTAGCAGCGACCGCGCGGCTCAAATCATGAACAGAATATCGGCATAAACCAATCAGTTCGATTATTTTTTCAAGCCTGCTCTCCCCCGCCTCAAGTCTCTCAGAAGAAAGACGCGGCGTCATGCCGGACCTAACAATACAAAAAAGCATCGCTTCTAGAATAGGCGCGAATTCTTCGTCAATTGGGCAGTTTACAAATACTGAAGTTTGATAATCCGGCAATTTTACCCCTTGGATGAAATAGGATCTTTTCCAAAAGAACTTCTCTCACGAATCCGTCCATCACGTCCATGAACATAAAGTTCAGTGCCGCCATTCTTAGCGCGCTCTCGAGCGGCCGTTTCAGCCTCTTTCTGGGTATCATAGGTTCCGGAGGTACGACTTGCGCCTGCAGACCGAACACTCCATTTTCCCTTGTTAGGGACAACATGCAGACCTTTCGATGACATGAGTTCCTCCACTTCTGTCTTAAGATACTACACTCGACTGTCGCTGAAAATCAAGATCGCATCGCACGCTCCGTTAAGGCGCAAATTACAAATAATTCCAAGTAGCCCCCCTACTCCTGCACCGTCTCCAAATACGCCGCAATCTCCACCAACCTTAACGGCGTGGGCGTCATGATCCCGTCGCCGGTATCCACCAGCACCGTTGGCCCCTCCATCAAGGGGGCGAACTTGGGCATCAGGGCCGAGGGGGCCTCTCCATGGCTATAGCCCCAGATTTTTGACATCACATAGGCCATGGGGAACACCCCGCCATGGCGCGAGGACAGGCCCTTCAGGTCGGCGGGGGGGTGGGCAAGGGTTTTGGCCAGCTCGCCGTCGCCCTTCGCACTACCCCCGTGGCAGGGCGCGCAAAGTTCGGTGAAATCGGCTTTGCCAGAACTGGGCGGCGTGGGCGCTTGGCCCGGCACGCAGGCGGCCAAAATCAGCAGGGCGGGCAGCAGGTGGGGGGCGCGCATGGGACATCCTTTGTCAGATTGCGCCAGACTACACCTGTGGTGAGGGGTTGAAAACCTGTCGTGCGGCAAAACTTTCAGCGGGTCAGACGATCTGCCCGTCTTGCAACCGTAGCACGCGGTCCATCCGCGCGGCTAGGTCCATGTTATGGGTGGCGATCAGCGCGGAAAGGCCGGTTTCGCGCACGATTTGCATCAGCACATCAAAGACTTGGGCGGCATTGGCGGGGTCAAGGTTGCCCGTAGGCTCATCTGCCAGCAGCAGTTTGGGGCTGTTGGCCAAGGCGCGGCAAAAGGCGACGCGCTGTTGCTCGCCGCCCGACAGCGCCGCAGGGCGGTGGCTTGCGCGCGCCAAAACGCCCACACGGGCCAGCAGGTCGCGCGCCCGCGCCTCTGCCTGCGGTTTTGGGATACCGTGGGCCAGTTGCGGCAGGGTGATGTTTTCAAGGGCGGAAAATTCGGGCAGCAGGTGGTGAAATTGGTAGATAAACCCCACTTCGGCGCGGCGCGCATCGGTGCGCGCACGGTCATTCAGGCCGGTCATTTGGCGCGCGCCGTATTGCACCGCGCCTTGGTCGGCCACATCCAAAAGCCCTGCGATTTGCAGCAGGGTGGATTTGCCGGCGCCTGAGGGGGCGACTAGGGCCACAACCTCTCCCGCAGCCACGGTTAGGCTTGCCCCGCGCAGCACCACAACTTCGCTTGCCTTGCCGCGATTATAGGCCTTTTCAATGCCGTGCAGGGTAAGGCTATTCATAGCGCAGCGCCTCAACCGGGTTCATGCGGGCGGCTTTTCGCGCGGGGATCAGGGTGATGACGAAGGACAGGCCCAAGGACAGCGCCATGGCAGAGCCCACGTCTTGCGCCTGTAGCTTGGCGGGCAGCGCATAGATGCCCCGGATCGACGGGTCCCACACGCCACCGCCAGCCCAGAAGTTCACAAAGGAAAAAATTGGGTCGATGTAGAGCGCGAACAGGCACCCAAGGGCCACGCCCATAGCGGTGCCGAGGATGCCGGTGAACGACCCGCACAGAAAGAACACGCGCAAGATTGATCCTTCGGTCAGCCCCATCGTGCGCAAAATGCCAATATCGCGGCCTTTGTTTTTCACCAGCATGATCAGACCGGATACGATGTTCATCGTGGCAATCAGCACCAAGATCGACAAGATGATGAACATCACGTTGTCTTCGACCGACAAGGCCCGCAGAAAAGAGCCAGAGCTTTGCTTCCAAGTCCACAGCAAGGCATCCGTCCCGCCTGCGCGAAACAGCGCATCGGCATAGGTGTCAACGGCGTCAGGGTCTTTGACCATGACTTCGTATTCATCCACCCTCCCCTCGCGGTTGAAAAAGCTTTGCGCTTCAGCAAGCGGCAGGTAAAGGCGCACCTTATCAATGTCATAGCGGCCAGCGGTGAAGATGTATTCCACCGTATAGGCCTTGACGCGCGGGCTGGTGCCAAGGGCTGATTTCACGCCTGACGGCGCAATCAAACGCACCCTGTCGCCCACAGTGACGCCCAGTTCCCGCGCCATTTCTGACCCCATGGCAATGCCTTGCGCAAAGTCGGCCAAGTCGCCCTGCCCCAAACTGCCCGCCCCGATGCGTGGCAGGCTGGCAAGGTCTTGGGCCGTCATGCCGTAGACATCACCGCCTGTCGTTTGATCAAAGGCCGTGACCATCACTTGGCCACGCACCAAAGGGGCAGCGCGCGTGACACCCTCAATCGCGCGCAAAGCGGCTACTGTGGCGGCATCATCAGGAAAGCCCTTGGTCAGATTGCCCTGCTCATCGGCATGGCCCGCGGAATAAACCGTGACATGGGCATTGGCCCCCAAGATCGTATCGACAAATTCCGCCCTGAACCCGGCGCGCACCGCCAAGGTGGCGATCAGCGCAAAGACGGCCAAGGTGATGCCGACAAGGCTGATCCACGTCATCACAGACACGCCGCCCTCGGCCCGCCTTGCGCGCAAATAGCGCCAAGCGATCATGAATTCAAAGGCTGCAAAGGGGCGGGTGGACAAGGTTTGGGTCTTTCTCAGGCGGCCAAAGTCGCGGCGACCATGCGGCGCACGCGCCCCCTCGTCAAGCCACGATGCCGTTATGGGTGCCTAGCTGGTCTTGCCCTTAAGCAAAGCAAAAATCGCCATAGCATGGCCGTGGCCAAGGCCGAAATCGGCCTTAAGCCAATCGGTGATTTGCGTGGCTTTCACACCATCCGCAATGCCCGCAGGCCCCGCAAAACCCTTTTCAGCCGCCATAGCTTTGAAATCAGCCGGAGATTTGCCAGTCTTCGCTTGGATATTGTCCAGATAGGCCTGAAAACTCATCAGCGCGCTGCCCAAGCCATCCCGCGCCGGATCATTTCGCGCGCGGGGCCATGGTCGATCACATTGGCCTGATGGCCCAGCGCGTTGTAATACACCCGCCCTTTGCCCCACATTTTGGTAAATCCCACGGGCATGGCGACAGGGCCATTGGGCGCATGGGGGCCATCGACCACCGGAAAGTCGCATACGGCATGCACTTTCACGGCGGGGTCGACGTGTAGGTAATATTGCTCGGTTTTCACATCAAAATCGCCGATGCCCTCAACCAAAGGATTGCTCGGGTCAGTCATACGCACACGGTATTCCACCCCGTCATTGCCCGGATGCGCCACCCATTGCGCGCCGGTCATGAACTGCCAGACCACGTCGTTGCGAAAGGCGTCACACATCCCGCCGTGGCACCCCGCCAGCCCCACGCCTGATTCCACCGCATCAGCTACCGCTTGGCTGCGTTCTTTTTCAATCGTGCTCATCGTCCAGATTGGAACGATCAAATCCAGCGTCTTTAGTGCCGCCGCATCGTCAAAACAGGCCAAGCTGTCGGTCACCTCTACCGAAAATCCCGCCGCGCGCAGATCAGCGGCAAAAAGCGCTGCCACCTTGTCGGGCTGATGCCCATCCCAACCGCCCCACGTGATCAATGCCCGTTTTGCCATGCCAGCCTCCCTCAATTTGCCCGCAGTTGTGCCCAAAGCCCCGCCCAAGTGCAAGCAAAACCCCTGCCCCCTTGCCCTTTGCCGATACACTCCACGAAAGGTCCGGAGGGTGTGAAACCCTCCGTTCCGCCATTAGAATTTTTGCGGGGCCGCAGGTTTATTGCCAACAACCGCCTCAACCGCCGCCAAGACATCATCAGTCAGCTTCGCCTTTTGCGTCAGCGCTGCCAGATTGTCGGTCAACTGGCTGATGCGTGACGCGCCCAAGATCACGGTCGACACACGCTTGTTGTGCAAGCACCACAGCAGCGACAAGTTGGTTAGGCTTAGGCCAGCGCCCTCGGCCACCTTGGCCAAAGCCCGCGCCTTTTCAATCTTGGCCAGTCCGGCTTCGGATGTGAAATTGTCGCGCAACCATTCATAGCCCGCCAAATTCGCCCGCGCGTCATTGGGGATGCCGTTGTTGTATTTGCCCGTCAGCAACCCCGACGCCAAGGGCGACCAGATCGTGGTGCCAAGGCCATAGGTGTCATAGATCGGCGCATAGTCGGCTTCGACCTTGTGGCGTTCGAACAGGTTGTATTGCGGCTGTTCCATCGTGGGCGGGGTTAGGTTGTGGCGCGCGGCCACGGCGTGCGCTTCGGTGATCTGCTGGCCCGACCATTCGGACGTGCCCCAGTAGATCACCTTCCCCTGCACCACCAAATTGTGCATGGCGCGCACGGTTTCTTCGATGGGGGTGTCGATATCGGGGCGGTGGCAGAAATATAGGTCCAGATGATCGACCCGCAGGCGCTTTAGGGCCGCATGGCAAGCTTCGGTGACGTGCTTGGCTGACAGGCCGCGCTGCGTGGGCTTGGCCCCGCCCCAGAACACCTTTGACGAAACGATATAGCTGTCGCGGCTCCACCCCAGTTCTTCAATCGCTTGGCCCATCACCAGTTCAGAGCGACCCTGCTCATAGCCTTCGGCATTGTCAAAAAAGTTGATACCTGCGTCATAGGCGGCCGTCAGCATTTCTTTGGCGGGGGCCAGATCAACCTGTTTGGCAAAGGTCACCCAAGACCCAAAGGAAAATTCCGAAACTTGCAGGCCCGATTTGCCCAAGCGGCGATAGTCCATGATGCGCTCCTTTATGGTTGAGCAAAGAGGTAGGGCCAAGGGGGCCTTCGCGCCAGTCTGAATTGGTGGAGTGGATGATTTTTTGCGGCCGACCTTCAAACAAAAACGGCCCCGAACCATCGGTGCGGGGCCGTCTGTATCCGATGCAGGCGGCTCTTAGATGCCTGCGTAAATCTCGGCCACTTTGGCCACAGCGGCTTCCGGCGTCATTTCAACCGAAACACCCGTGCGGCGTGAGGCCAATTCCACCACCCCATTCGCCAACCCGCGCGGGCCAACGGTGATGCGCCACGGCAGGCCGATCAGGTCCATCGTGGCGAATTTCGCGCCTGCGCGCTCGTCGCGGTCGTCGTAAAGCGGCTCCAATCCCTTGGCGAGCAGCGCCTTTTCCAAAGCCGCACAGGCCGCATCCGCCGCCGCATCGCCTTGCTTCAGGTTCACGATGCCCACGGGGAAAGGTGTCACGCCTTCGGGCCAGATAATGCCCTTGTCGTCATGGCTGGCTTCGATGATTGCCCCCAGCAAACGGCTGACGCCAATGCCATGGCTGCCCATTTCCACGGCAACCTTCTCGCCCTTGTCGTTAACGACGCTTGCGCCCATCGCGTCGGAATACTTGGTGCCAAAGTAAAAGATCTGCCCAACTTCAATCCCGCGCCCCACTTTGCGGCGCTCTTCAGGAATGGCGTCAAACAGGGTCGCATCATGGGTTTCATCGGTGCGCGCATAAAGCGTGGTGAATTCCGCACAGACCTTTGCCACAGCGGCGCGGTCGTCGTAATCGACCTCACGCGCGCCCAGTTTCAGATCGACCACGGCTGCATCGTAAAACACTTCCGACTCGCCTGTCGAAGCCAGCACCAAAAACTCATGCGTGTTATCGCCGCCGATAGGGCCCGATGCGGCGCGCATCGGAATGGCCGTCAGACCCATGCGTTCATAGGTGCGCAGATAGCTGACCATGTGGCGGTTGTAGGCGTGCAATGCGGCGTCTTTGTCGATGTCGAAGTTATAGCCGTCTTTCATCAAGAACTCACGGCCCCGCATCACACCGAAACGGGGGCGCATCTCATCGCGGAACTTCCACTGAATGTGATACAGCGTCAGCGGCAGGTCTTTGTAGGAATTGACGTGGGAGCGGAAAATATCCGTCACCATTTCTTCGTTGGTCGGGCCATACAGCATCTCGCGGCCCTGACGGTCTTTGATGCGCAGCATTTCTTGGCCGTAGTCATCATACCGGCCAGATTCGCGCCACAGGTCAGCGGGTTGCAGCGTGGGCATCAGCAAAGGAATGTGGCCCGCGCGGGCCTGTTCTTCATGCACGATGGTTTGAATGCGGTTCAAGACCCGCAAGCCCAGTGGCAACCAAGAATAAATCCCGGCCGTCTGCTGCTTGATCATCCCCGCGCGCAGCATATAGCGATGCGAGACGATCTGCGCCTCGGCGGGGTTTTCCTTGAGAACGGGCAGAAAGTAGCGCGACAGACGCATGATGAGCCTCTTACAAACGATTTTGTCGTTCCTAGCGGGTTGCACCCAGCCTCGCAAGCGGGTGGGCACATTTGCCGCGCTCTGGGCCAGTTTTGTCTTAAAAATCTGATGGATTGCCTGTTAAAAGCCGGGGCTAACCTTGCAACCCATGGTCCCATGGGCAATATCACTCTTCAAAGCAGGAGGACCGCACGTGCCAAACCAAACCCAAGGGCGCTACTGGGCCATTGCCGCCGTCGTTTTCTTTGTGGCGCTGTGGTATCTGGGCTCGGTGATGTTGCCCTTCCTTGTCGGCGGGGCTGTGGCCTATTTCCTTGACCCTGTGGCCGATAGGCTAGAGCGTTTGGGCCTGTCGCGGGCCTTGGCCACCTTGGTGATTTCGGTCGCGGCCTTTGTGCTGGTGGTTCTGATCGTCTTGGCGCTGATCCCGGTTTTGGTGCAACAACTGACATCGTTGATCAACGCTGCCCCCACTTTGGTCAGTGAATTTCAAGCCTTCTTGATCACCCGCTTTCCCGAACTAAGCGACAGCACATCGGTCATGCGCACCACGCTGGATCAAATCGCCCAAGCCATTCAGGCGCGGGGCGCCACCTTGGCGCAGGGCTTGGTGTCTTCGGTATTTGGCGTGATGAGCTGGCTGATCTTCATCGTGGTTGTGCCCGTCGTGGCCTTTTACCTGCTGATGGATTGGGACAAACTCGTCGCCCGCATTGACGACCTTTTGCCGCGCGATCATGCCCCCGTTGTGCGCAAATTGGCACAAGAGGTGGATAAAGCCCTCGCGGGTTTTGTGCGCGGCCAAGTCTCGGTGTGCATGGTGTTGGGGGCCTATTACGCCACGGGCCTGATGCTGGCCGGGTTGCAGTTTGGGTTGGTGATTGGTGCGATTGCGGGGGCCATGACGGTGATCCCCTATATCGGCGCACTGGTCGGCGGGGCCTTGGCGATTGGCTTTGCGCTTTATCAGTTTTGGGGGGATTGGGTGTCAATTGGCATCATTGCAGCCGTTTTCGCCCTTGGGCAGTTTGTGGAAGGCAATATATTAACCCCGCGTCTTGTAGGCAAATCGGTGGGTTTGCATCCGGTGTGGCTGATGTTCGCCCTATCGCTTTTTGGCGGCTTGTTTGGCATTGCGGGGATGTTGGTGGCGGTGCCCATTTCGGCGGCCATCGGGGTGTTTATGCGCTTTGGCATCGGGCAGTATAAAGACAGCCTGCTTTATCGCGGCCACGGCCGACAGGATCAGGACCAAGGGTGACAGGCCAACTGATCTTTGATCTGCCGCCAAGCCAAGGCTGGCAGCGCGACGCCTTTCTGGTCACCCCCGCCACCGCTGCGGCGCTCGCGGCGGTTGAAGGGTGGAAGACTTGGGCAGATAAGCGGTTGCTGCTGGTGGGGCCCCATGGGTCGGGCAAGACCCATCTGGCGCATATTTGGGCCGAAATGGCCCAAGCACTGTGGGTGAGCCCTGCCGATCTGCACGCGCGCTTGGATGACATTGCCCCCGAAGCTTGCGTGATCCTTGACGATGCACAGCGGGTTACAGGCCGCGCTGAAGAGGCGCTGTTTCACCTGTACAATCGTCTCGCCCCCCATGGCCGCTTGCTGCTGACAGCCCCCACAGCGCCCCGCGATTGGGGGTTGGCCTTGCCCGATCTGCTCTCCCGCCTGCAAGCCATGCCTATGGCCCGCCTAGAGCCGCCCGACGACGACCTGTTGGCTGGCGTGTTGGTGAAGTTGTTCGCCGACCGCCAGATCACTGCCGAGGCGCGGCTGATCCCCTATCTGCTGCCGCGCATGGAACGATCCATCGCCGCAGCGCAGGCCTTGGTGGCGGCGCTAGATGCCAGATCATTGGCCACCCACCGCCCCGTCACCCGCGCCCTTGCAGCCGAGGTGCTGGACAGCGCCGCGCCAGAGTGAGACAATCATTTCTGGCAAGCCTTTACGCGCCTTGGATAAACCATGCCCCAAACAGACTTTCTGAAAGCCGCCTTCCCCGCTGCCGTGTCTTTTCCGGCGGCTGAAACCGCAGGACCGCGCCGCTTTTTCAACCGCGAAATGTCATGGCTGGCCTTTAACTGGCGCGTGCTGGACGAGGCGACGAACCCTGCCGTGCCCCTCTTGGAACGGCTGCGCTTCCTATCAATCTCGGCCACCAATTTGGATGAGTTTTACACCGTGCGCGTGGCGGGCCTGCGCGCGCAGGTGCGCAATGGCAATGCCACCCTATCAGACGATGGCCGCACCCCTGCCGAACAACTGACCCTGATCCACGCCGATGCCCGCCGCCTGATGCAGATGCAGCAAACCGTCTACAACAAGCTGAAAAAAGAGATGGAGGCAGAGGGGATCATCATCCTGACGCGCTCTAAGCTGACGGTGCGCGATTTGAAGGTGCTGGAAGAAAACTTCCTGACCAAAGTTTTCCCCGTTCTGTCACCGCTTGCGATTGACCCTGCCCACCCATTCCCCTTCATCCCCAACACAGGCTTTTCCCTTGCGTTGGAGTTAGAGCGCGTCTCAGACCGCCGCACGCTGAAAGCCTTGCTGCCCATCCCGCAGCAAGTGGCCCGCTTTGTGCCCCTGCCCGGCAAGCCCGGCGAAGCGCGCTTTTTGCCGCTGGAAGAGCTGTTGCTTTTGCATCTGGATATGCTGTTCCCGGGCTATACTGATCGCGGCCATTGCCTGTTTCGCGTGCTGCGCGACAGCGATTTGGAAGTGGAAGAAGAATCCGAAGACCTTGTGCGCGAATTTGAAACCGCTTTGAAGCGCCGCCGCAGGGGCGAGGTGATCCGCCTAAAGATTTCCGCTGGCGCCCCCGAAGACCTGCGCAGCATGATCATGCATGAACTGGCGGTGACGCCGGAAGAAGTGGTCGAAGCGCGTGGGCTTTTGGGCATGGCCGACCTAAAGCAACTGGTCCTATCGTCACGCCCCGATCTGCTGTGGCCGCCCTTTACCCCGCGCGTGGCCGAACGGGTGCAAGACCATGACGGCGATTTGTTCGCCGCCATTCGGCAAAAAGACATGCTGCTGCATCACCCCTATGAAACGTTCGACACGGTGATCCGCTTTTTAGAACAAGCCGCGCGCGACCCTGATGTGCTGGCGATCAAACAAACACTCTACCGCACCAGCCATGACAGCCCGATTGTGTCAGCCCTGTGCGAGGCGGCGGAAAACGGCAAATCGGTCACCGCCTTGGTCGAACTCAAAGCCCGCTTTGACGAAGCCGCCAATATCTTGCAATCGCGCCGTCTGGAACGGGCGGGGGCGCATGTGGTCTACGGCTTCACCCATATGAAAACCCACGCCAAAATCTCGACCGTGGTGCGGCGCGAAGGCGACAATCTGGTCACCTATACCCATTACGGCACCGGCAATTACCATCCGATCACCGCGCGCATCTACACCGACCTAAGCTTTTTCACCTGCGACCCCGCCTTGGGGCGTGATGCGACCAAAGTGTTCAACTATCTATCCGGCTATGTGCAGCCAACGGGGCTAGAGAACCTTGCCATCGCCCCCATCACGCTAAAGCCCCGCCTGCTGGCCCTCATCGCGGCCGAGGCCGATCACGCCCGTGCCGGACGGCCAGCTGAGATTTGGATCAAGCTCAATTCGCTGTTTGAGCCCGATGTAATCGACGCGCTTTATGCCGCCTCGCAAGCGGGGGTGCAGATCAGCCTGATCATTCGCGGAATTTGCGGGTTACGTCCCGGAATCAAAGGCTTGTCTGAAAATATTCGCGTGAAATCCGTCGTGGGCCGCTTTTTAGAGCACAGCCGCATCGTATGCTTTGGCAATGGCCACGGCCTGCCGTCAAACGAGGCGCTGGTGTTCTTGTCTTCCGCTGATTGGATGGACCGCAACCTGTCGCGCCGTGTGGAAACCTTGGTGGCCATTCACAACCCCACCGTGCGCGCGCAGATCATGGGGCAGATCATGGCTGCCAATTTGGCGGACGAGGCGCAAAGCTGGGTTTTGCACGCCAATGGCAGCTATGAACGCAACCTCGCCAAGGCGCAGACATCCTCGTTCAATTGCCACCGGTTTTTCATGGAAAACCCATCGCTTTCCGGGCGCGGTTCAGCAGGGATCAAGGATGCCCCCCTTTTGGCGCGGGGCTAAGCCTAAAGCTGTCTTCACGGTGATGTGAAAGGCGCGATTGACCATGCCCCGATCCTGCGGCATGGACAGGCCTAGAAGGCCAAAGGCGGGGAATCGACGATGAGCAAGCCACCGAGATCGACCCGCGAAGACCAAGCCGATGCCGACAAGGTGCTGTTTGGCCGCAGCCTGTTTGATGACCCTTCGGCCCGCGCACTCAGCCGTGTGGGCGTGGTAGATGTTGGGTCAAACTCTGTCCGGATGGTGGTGTTTGATGGGGCTGCGCGCTCGCCCGCCTATTTTTACAACGAAAAAATCATGTGCGGCTTGGGCAAAGGCCTGGCTGAAACGAACCGCTTGAACCCTGAAGGCCGCAAACGCGCGCTGACGGCGCTTAAACGCTTTGCCTTACTGGCCAAGGGAATGGGGATTGAAAACCTGACCGTGGTCGCCACCGCAGCCGCGCGGGAAGCCGAAGACGGGCCGGACTTTCAAAAAGAAGTCCTCGCACAAACCGGCCTGAAAATCTGGGTCGTTGACGGCGACGAAGAAGCGCGCCTGTCGGCCCAAGGCGTGCTGCTGGGTTGGCCCGATGCCAAGGGCGTGGTCTGCGACATCGGTGGCAACTCGATGGAACTGGCGCGCATTGGCGATGGCAAGGTCGGGCGCCGCGCCACCTCGGCCCTTGGACCGTTCCGCTTGCAGCAAGTGCAAGGTGGCCCCAAGGTGCGGGCCGAACATATTGATCGGCAGATCAAAGACTTGCAGGCCAAAGTTCAATCAAAAGGCGAGCGGATTTATCTGGTCGGCGGATCATGGCGGGTCATCGCCCGTTTGGATATGGAACGCCGCAATTACCCGCTGACGGTGCTGCATGAATACCGCATGATGCCCGATAGCCTGCTTGAAACGCTGGATTGGATTCAAAGCGCTGATCTTGCCGCTTTGCGGGCGCGCACCGGAACTTTGGCCGAACGGATGGAACTTGTGCCCTTGGCCTGCGAGGTGCTGCGCGAGTTGATCTTGATGCTCAAGCCCTCCGAAATTGATGTTTCGGCCTATGGCATCCGCGAGGGTTTGCTTTACGAAGTCATGCCCGAACGTCTGCGCCAACGCGATCCTTTGATCGAAGCAGCGCGGGTCAGCGAACAAACCGCCGCGCGCATTCCGGGCACAGGCAAACGATTGTTCGAATTCCTTACGCCCCTTTTTCCCAATGCTGATGCGCAACGCCTGCGCCTGATGAAAGCCGCCTGTCTGTTGCATGACACCACGTGGCGCGCCCACCCCGATTACCGCGCCGAGGCCTGTTTTGACAACGCCACCCGCGCCAACTTGGGTGGGCTCGATCACCCCGGGCGGGTGTTCTTGGGCCTGTCCCTGCTGCACCGCTACAAGAACTCGCGCGCAGGATCGCGGCTGGAGCCGCTGTTTCGCTTGTTAAGCGACGCGCAGATCCAAGAGGCTGAGGTGTTGGGCAAAGCCATGCGCTTTGGCGCCATGTTTGCCGGCGGCGATCCGGCACAGGCCGGTCGTTTGGTTTGGGATGAGCCCGCGCGGATGCTGGAACTGCACCTAACCCACGACGGCAAAGATCTTTTCGGCGAAGTGGCGCAGGCGCGATTTTCCTCGCTCGCGCTAGCCATGCGCGCCGAAGTGCGCGTGGTCCAGCCGCAATGAGCCTGGCCTTTGACCACATCGCCGTCTCGGCGCGCACTTTGGAAGAGGGTGTGGACTGGGTCGAACAAGCCCTTGGCGTCACGATGGCGGGCGGCGGGCAGCACCCGTTGATGGCCACCCACAATCGCCTGCTGGGCTTGGGCGATTTGTATCTTGAGGTTATCGCCATTGACCCAACAGGCACCCCCCCTGCCCACCCCCGCTGGTTCGACCTTGACCGCTTCACAGGTCCGCCCCGTCTGACAAACTGGGTGGCGCGCACCGATGATATGGACGCGGCTTTAAACGCAAGTCCCAAGGGCTGCGGGCAGCCGCTGTCCTTGGCGCGCGGCGATTATCGCTGGAAAATGGCCGTGCCGCCCGATGGGATATTGCCCTTTGATGGCGCTTATCCCGCGATGATCGAATGGCAAACCCCTCTTCACCCCACACAGGCCCTGCCCGAGTCCGGCTTGCGGCTGAAATGTCTTACGATCGAACACCCCCAAGCCGCCGCTTTGAAAATAGCCTTGGCCTTGAATGACCCGCGCGTGAAGATCGTGCAGGGGCCGCACAAAGCCCTCTCTGCCCGTTTCGAAACCCCGCAGGGCGAGCGCACGCTGCGCTAAGCGGCGCAAATCCACCCCTGACAGCGCCGCGCAG
>CAMAYO010000010.1 GCA_945862465.1 Pseudorhodobacter antarcticus
GAATAAAGCAGGCTGATTTCGCGAAACAACAGGTCAAAAGGTTCGATTTCGACCTTTGCCCCTTGGGGAAGGACGCCCAAGATCACCACCTTGCCGCCCGCCGCACACAGGGCAGGGGCGAAGGCCACGGTTTCAGGCACTCCCGCGCAATCTAGCACAAGGCTTGCCCCTTGCGGACATAGGGCGCGGGCTTGGGCCATTGTGGCGGCGGTGACGCTTGCGCCCAAATCTTCGGCCAGACGGCGCTTGGTTTCTTGGCGGGTGACCAACATCACCTCGGCCCCCGCCAACTTGGCCAATTGCACCGCCAGTTGGCCAATCACTCCGCCGCCCAGAATCATCACCCGCTCTCCAGCTTTGGGTGCGCCAAGGTCAAGCCCATGCAGGGTGCAGGCCAAGGGTTCGCAAAATGCCCCGTAAAGGGGATTGAGGGTGGACGGCAGAACATGGGCGCGGTGGGCCGGCAGTTTGGCATAAGTGGCAAAGCCACCGTCATCGTGAATGCCAATGGCGCGATTGTTGGGGCATAAGTTTGGCTTGCCAGCGCGGCAAAGCGCACAGGTGCCGCAGGGACAGTTTGGATCACAGGCCACGCGGGTGCCTAGGGGCAAATCAACACCAGCCCCCACTGCCGTGACAATACCGCTGAATTCATGGCCTAGCGTGACGGGAGGGGCCGAGGGGAACTCCCCCTTGAACAAATGCCGATCGGTGCCGCAGATACCCGCGGCTTCAACGCGGATCACGATGTCACCCGCGCCGGGGGTTGGGATGTCACATTCCGTTAGGCGCAGATCGCCTATGCCAAAAAGTCGCACTGCTTGCATGAGGTCCTCCAGCACAGCATCAGGCCAAAGCGGGGCGCAGAGGTCAAGCGGCTTGACCAAAAGGGCGGCGCATAAGATGCAGGCGCATTAGGCGACAAGGACCAAACCGATGACCAAAGCCACCCTCTGCCTGTGGTATAACGATGACGCCAAAGGCGCCGCAGCGTTTTATGCTGCAACCTTCCCCGATAGCCGCATAACAGGCGTGCATCGTGGCCCTATTCCAGCTCGATCGTTCCCGGCGGTTTTGACGTGCAGTCGTAAAACACCCGGTTGATGCCCTTCACCTCATTGATGATCCGCGTCGCGGTTTCGCCCAAGAAGTCGTGGGTAAAGGGGTAATAATCTGCCGTCATCCCGTCAACCGAGGTGACAGCCCGCAGCGCCAGCGCAAAGTCATAGGTCCGTCCGTCGCCCATCACGCCCACGGTTTTCATCGGCAAGATCGCGGCGAAAGCCTGCCAAATCTCGTCATAAAGCCCATGTTTGCGGATTTGGTCGATATAGACGGCATCGGCACGGCGCAGGATGTCTAGCTTTTCGGTCGTGATCTCTCCGGGGCAGCGAATGGCCAAGCCGGGGCCGGGGAAGGGGTGGCGGCCGATGAACGACGCAGGCAGGCCCAACTCGCGGCCCAAAGCGCGAACCTCATCCTTGAACAGCTCGCGCAGGGGTTCGACCAGTTTCAGCCCCATCTTTTCGGGCAATCCGCCGACGTTGTGGTGCGATTTGATCGTCACCGAAGGCCCGCCGCTGAACGACACCGATTCGATGACGTCAGGATATAGCGTGCCCTGTGCCAAAAACTTGGCCCCACCCACGGCATGGGCGTGTTTTTGGAACACGTCGATGAACAGGCGCCCGATGGTTTTGCGCTTCACTTCGGGGTCAGACACACCTTCCAAAGCGCCCAAGAACAGCGCGCTTTCGTCGGCATGGATCAGCGGTATGTTGTAGGTGTCGCGGAACATTGACACGACCTGTTCGGCCTCGCCCAACCGCAGCAAGCCGTGGTCAACAAAGACGCAGGTCAGTTGCGCGCCAATCGCTTCATGGATCAGCACTGCCGCAACCGAGGAATCCACTCCGCCCGACAACCCGCAGATCACCTTGCCATCGCCCACCTGCGCGCGGATTTTGGCAATCGCCTCGGCGCGGTAAGCGCCCATGGTCCAATCGCCCTTAAAGCCCGCCATACGCACAAAATTTGCATAAAGCTGCGCGCCTTTGGGGGTGTGGTGCACCTCGGGGTGAAACTGCACCGCGTAAAAGCGGCGCTTCACATCGGCGGTGATGGCAAAGGGCGCGTTGGGGGAGGTGCCATACACCTCAAACCCCGGCGCAATGCGGCTGACATGGTCGCCGTGGCTCATCCAGACTTGTTCATCGCCTTGGCTGAACCAGCCATCCAGCAGATCAAGCTTCGCTGCCGCAGGCGTCACATAGGCGCGCCCAAATTCCGCCGTGCCATGACCGCCTTCAACATGGCCGCCCAACACATGCATCATCACCTGTTGGCCGTAGCAAATGCCCAAGATCGGTACGCCCAGATCAAAAAGGCCAGCGGGTGGCATCGGCGCGCCTTCGGTGTAAACCGAGGCTGGGCCGCCCGATAAGATCACAGCCTTTGGCGCAAAAGTCGCCAAAAAGGCCCCGTCAATCTTGTTGAACGGATGGATTTCGCAATAAACATTCAGCTCTCGCAAGCGCCGCGCAATCAGCTGCGTCACCTGAGAGCCAAAGTCGATGATCAAAAGACGGTCATGCGCTTGGGTCATGTGCCCGACTAGCTTTTGACGCCCGCCCTTGCAAGAGGTGGAATGCAGGTTTTGGCCCGCAGCACCCGTCAAATAGGTCGTTTCCGATCAAGGCCCATGTCGGTTTTGGAGCGTAAGCGGCGCAAACAAAGACCCTTCCTCGCCCCATTCCCGCCATACAGGGCCAAACTTTCCGGAGATGGATCATGAGCGATACAGGTGCAGGGCGCAGGGTGCGGGGCGGTGGTGGGGCCACACGGCGGGCCGAACGGACAGCGGTCAGCTTTGAAACCGCCAAGTTCATTGAACGCAATATCCCGAACTTCGAGATTCTGAACGAAGAAGCGCTGCAAATCATCGAATGGAACGCCGAAACCGTTCTGGAAGAGATTGGCGTGAATTTCGTTGAAAACGAAGCGGCCTTGCAGCGCTGGCGTGAGGCTGGCGCTGATGTAAAGGGCGAGCGGGTGCATATCCCGCGCGGTTTGGCGCGCAAGTTGTGCTCCACAGCCCCCAGCAGCTTTACCCAACACGCCCGCAACCCCCTGCGCAATGTGGAGATCGGTGGCCGCAATTTGGTGCTGGCTCCAGTTTATGGCCCGCCCTTTGTGCGCGATGCCGATGGCGGGCGGCGTTATGCCACCATCGAAGATTTCCGCAACTTTGTGAAATTGGGCTATATGTCCAAATGGTTGCACCATTCCGGCGGCACGGTTTGCGAACCCACCGATATCGCGGTGAACAAGCGCCATCTGGATATGCTGCACGCCCATATGACGCTGTCGGACAAGCCCTTTATGGGGTCTGTCACTGCGCCTGAACGCGCGGCGGATTCGGTGGCTATGGCCAAGATTTTGTTTGGCGATGCTTTTGTTGACCAAAACACCGTCATGACCAGCCTGATCAACATCAACTCGCCCATGACCTTTGACGGCATCATGATGGGCGCGTTGGAAGTTTACGCCAAAGCCAACCAAGCGGCGATCGTATCACCCTTTATCGTCGGTGGTGCTATGGCGCCTGTGACGGTGGCGGGCACTTTGACGCAGGTTTTGGCCGAGGTTTTGGCGGGTGTTTCCTATTCCCAACTGATCCGCCCCGGTGCGCCGGTGATTGCGGGGGCTTTTGTAACCTCGATCGACATGAACTCTGGCGCGCCGACGTTTGGCACGCCCGAAGCGGCCCACATCACCTATGGCACAGGCCAATTGGTGCGCCGTTTGGGGCTGCCTTACCGTTCGGCAGGCGCGTTCTGCGGATCGAAACTGCCCGACGCGCAGGCGGCCTACGAATCGGCTAACAGCTTGAACATGGGGCTTTTGGCGGGTGTGAACTTTATGCTGCACGCCTGCGGTTGGCTGGAAGGCGGCTTGGTGTCGTCTTACGAAAAGTTCGTGATGGACGCCGACCAGTTGGGCACGCTGCACCATCTGGCCCAAGGCATCCATATGGACACCAACGGCCAAGCGATGGATGCTTTGCGCGAAGTTGGCCCCGGCGGTCACTTCTTGGGCTGCGAGCACACGCAATCAAACTTCAAAACCGCGTTCTGGCGGTCTGACCTGTTCGATTACAAACCGTTCGAAACTTGGGCGGAAGAAGGTGCACGCGATACGCAGACTTTGGCGGCGGAACGGGTCAAAAAGATGCTGGGCGATTACGTGCAACCGACATTGGACGAAGGCAAGCAAGAAGAACTTGACGCTTATGTGGCCACCCGCAAAGCCGCGATGCCAGATATGTTTGTCTGAGTTTTTATCGCTTCCCAAGAGGCCCGCGCCGAGCAATCGGCGCGGGCCTTTTCATTTACGCCTTCATCTGCGCGCGCGGCAAAAGCCGCACTTCTGCCATCAAGGCGATCAGCACTTCGATATGGCGGGCGATGGAATAGGCAGCGTCGCCAGTGGTGCGGATGGCCTCCATCTGTTTCTCTTCATTCAACAATTTCTGCACAGATTGCGTGGGCGAGGGGGGCGTGCCGTTCAGCAGACGTTTCAAATCACGGTCGCGCCGATAGTCTGAAATCCCATAACGCGCAGCACGGATCAGCATTTGCGGGCGGCGCAGCTCGGATAACACGGCGCGAAAGTCGGTCATGGTGAAAACTCCGGTCAAAATGGCGTTAAGATGCCATCCTGCCCTGTTCCCGCCTTCTGTTGCGCAACCACGCTTTTGACCGCGCGTTCCTTTCCCGTTTGTTTAAGTATTTGCAACAATTATAGGAAAATGCAGTTCATTTTAACGTTTCGGTAAGAAATGCCCGTCAACTCTGGCTCAAATTTCTTTTCAACCCTGCAGCCCTTGGGCCCGCAGACGGACATTTCTATGCGCTCGAACCTCACTTCGCATTTAACCTTGCCAGATTGGCTGCCGGATGCCGTGCGCCTGTATCTGGATCATACATTTAGCGGGGTTTCGCTGCGCGCTTTGGCGCGGCGCGATGGGCTTCATGCCTCGACCATCCTGCGCCAAGTGCGCCGTTATGAAACACGCCGCGATGACCCCTTACTGGATGAGGCGTTAGATCACCTTGCCCAAACCCCACCCCCTTTGGAGGACGCCATGACAGCCCCCCTGCGCCACCCATCCCCCAGTCTTGACGAAGCGGCGATTCTGCACGAGGGTCGCCGCATTTTGCGCCGCTTGGCCGAGCCGAGGGCGGTTTTGGCCATAGCGCCCGATCTGGAACGGGCCGTGGTGTTGCGCGAATTCCCCGATGGTCGCACCGCGCGGATTGGTGTCGTGGAACGTAAGTTCGCCCAAGCCTTTGTGCTCAAGGATTGGATCAGCTTGCGCAAAGCGGGGCGGGTGGCGACTTATGGGCTGTCCAACGTGGGGCGTTTGGCGCTGAAGCGCATGATGGCTGACGCGCCTGTTGGCTTGGCCGAGGCTGCGACCCCCTTTGCCGACCAGCACCGCGATTGGGCCGAGAAAGACATTCCCACCCCAGAAGGCCCGCGCCGTCTGCGTTACAACTTAGCCGAAAGCCCTGTGGCGGTTTTGGGGCGGCGTAAAGATAAAGATGGCCAAGCCTTCTTGCCGCCCGATCTGATCAGCGCTGCAGAACGTCTGCGCGAGGATTTTGAATTGGCGCAAATGGGCCCCCGCGTGGCTCAGAACTGGGACAGATTCTTGACGGCGGGCGATAGGGGCGGATTTCGCGGCGACGGGGGTATGGAGGGCAACCGCGCCGCCCGCGACCGCGTGGCGGCGGCCTTGCGCGATTTGGGACCGGGTTTGGGCGATGTGGCTTTGCGGGTGTGTTGTTTTCTTGAGGGGATCGAGGCCGCCGAGCAGCGCATGGGCTGGGCTGCGCGGTCGGGCAAGATCGTGCTGCGTATCGCCTTGCAACGCTTGGCGCGGCATTATGCCGAGACTTATGGCAAAGCGGCTCCACGCATCGGTTAGGCATGAAAAAGGGGGGCGCTTTGGGCCCCCCTTTCTCAAATTTATTAAGGCTTCAGGCCAAATCGAAGCGGTCAAGGTTCATCACTTTGGTCCAAGCGGCGATGAAGTCCTGCGCAAAACGGGCCTTTGCATCGTCTTGGGCGTACACTTCGGCCAAGGCGCGCAGTTGCGAGTTTGATCCAAAGACCAGATCAACCCGTGTGCCTGTCCACTTAACTTGGCCCGTCTTGCGATCACGCCCTTCGAACAAGTCTTGCTTGTCAGAGGTTGCTTTCCACTCTGTGCCCATGTCCAGCAGGTTCACGAAGAAGTCGGTGCTTAGAACGCCCGGCTTGGTGGTCAAGACCCCGTGCTTAGCGCCGTCAACATTCGCCCCCAGCACGCGCAACCCGCCGACCAGAACCGTCATCTCTGGCGCTGTCAGGGACAAAAGCTGGGCCTTGTCGACCAGCAACTCCTCAGCCGAAACCGTGTATTTCGCCCGCAGATAGTTGCGGAACCCGTCCGCTGCAGGTTCCATCACGGCAAACGAGTCCACATCGGTCTGTGCTTGCGATGCATCGGTGCGACCGGGTGTGAAGGGCACGGTTAGGCCCGAAGCCTTTTCAACAGCCGCAACGCCGCCCAACACGATCAGGTCGGCCAATGAGACATGCTTCACACCAGCCTGTGCTTGGAATGTTGCCTGCACACCTTCCAAGGCTTTGATCACCTTGGCCAATTGCGCCGGTTGGTTCACGGCCCACTCATTCTGCGGTGCCAAACGCACCCGCGCCCCATTGGCCCCGCCGCGCTTGTCAGAGCCACGGAAGGTCGCGGCCGAAGCCCAAGCGGCACTGACCAGTTCGGACACAGATAGGCCCGTTGCCAAGATTGCAGCTTTCAATGCTTTGATATCAGCGGCCGAGATCACATCATGCTTGCGTGTTGGAAGCGGATCTTGCCAGATCAGCTCTTCCTTGGGCACATCCGGCCCCAGATACAGAACCTTTGGCCCCATATCGCGGTGCGTCAGCTTGAACCAAGCGCGGGCAAAGGCATCGGCAAAGGCAGCCGGATCATCATGGAAGCGGCGCGAGATGGGGCCATAGATCGGGTCCATCTTCATCGCCATATCGGCGGTGGTCATCATGGGCAGATGGGTTTTGGATGGATCATGCGCATCGACGACACGGTCTTCGGGTGCACAGCCCACGGGATGCCATTGCTGCGCCCCCGCAGGGCTTTTGCCCAAGGTCCAGTCATATTTGAACAAAACCTTGAAATAGCCCATGTCCCAAGTGGTGGGATTGGGCTTCCAAGCACCTTCGATGCCCGACCCTGTGGCATGGGCCCCCACGCCCGTGTCAAAAGAGTTCTTCCAGCCCAGACCCTGCTCTTCAAGGCCAGCGGCTTCGGGTTCACGGCCCACAAGCGCCGGATCGCCTGCACCATGCGCCTTGCCGAAGGTATGTCCACCCGCCACCAAGGCCACGGTTTCCTCGTCATTCATGGCCATGCGGGCAAAAGTTTCGCGGATGTCGCGGCCCGAGGCTACCGGATCGGCCACGCCATTCGGCCCTTCGGGGTTCACATAGATCAAGCCCATTTGAACGGCGGCAAGCGGGTTTTCCAACTGGCGGTCGCCTTCATAGCGCTTGTCGTCCAACCAAGTGTCTTCATTGCCCCAGTAGATGTCTTCCTCAGGCTCCCACACATCGGCGCGTCCGCCGCCAAAGCCAAAGGGTTTTAGGCCCATCGACTCTAGCGCGCTATTGCCCGCCAAGATCATCAGATCGGCCCAAGATATCGCATTGCCGTATTTTTGCTTGATCGGCCACAGCAAGCGGCGCGCCTTATCAAGGTTCACGTTGTCGGGCCATGAATTCAACGGCGCAAAGCGCTGCGTGCCGGTACCAGCGCCCCCGCGCCCGTCACCGGTGCGATAGGTGCCAGCGGAATGCCACGCCATGCGAATGAACAAAGGCCCGTAATGGCCCCAATCAGCAGGCCACCAATCTTGGCTGTCGGTCATCAGCGCTTCCAGATCGGCTTTCAAGGCGGCAAGGTCTAGTTTCTTGAAGGCTTCGGCATAAGAAAAATCTGCACCCATCGGGTTTGATTGGGGCGAATGCTGGTGCAAGATTTTCAGGTTCAGCTGGTTCGGCCACCAGTCGCGGTTTGATCGGGCGGCAAAGGTGGTTTGGCTGCCAGCGCCGTGCATGACGGGGCATTTGCCCGAGGCGGTTGTGTTGGTGGTCATAACTCTCTCCGAATCCTTGACAATTTCCTAATGTGGCCAAAGCTGCGAAACCAAGCTTCGTCGCCCTGACCAACCATGGCTCTCAGATAGGGTCTATCAAAGCCCGATCCAGAGTTTAAGCAGCAAATAATTTGCAGGCGGGATTGTGTAGCTTGTTTGCACATAACGGCTTTGCACGGCAGGTGGGGCGGCGCGTTTCAGAACAACTTTTCTTTAACCCCGCCAAAGGTTATGTCTGCCGCAGTCTTAAGGAGAGTGCGATGTCCCGCGATCTGACCCTGCCCGAAGAGCGCCACCCCGA
The DNA here is from genome assembly GCA_945862465.1 of Pseudorhodobacter antarcticus. Classification (GTDB taxonomy): domain Bacteria; phylum Pseudomonadota; class Alphaproteobacteria; order Rhodobacterales; family Rhodobacteraceae; genus Stagnihabitans; species Stagnihabitans antarcticus_A. Next base: position 8,536 of record CAMAYO010000010.1, read on the forward strand.
AAAAGCGCATCGCAAGGACAATCCGCAGCCCAAGAAGCCCGATTGGATCAGGGTGAAAGCCCCCACCTCTGAAGGCTACAAAAAAACCCGCGACATCCTGCGCGACAAAAAACTGGTGACAGTGTGTGAAGAGGCGGGTTGCCCCAACGTGGGCGAATGCTGGAGCCAGGGCCACGCCACCATGATGATCATGGGCGAAATTTGCACACGGGGCTGTTCGTTTTGCAACATAGCCACCGGCAAGCCCAAAGCGCTGGATACGTTTGAACCGGGCCGTGTCGCCCATGCGGTGGCCGAACTGGGGCTGAAACACGTTGTTGTCACCTCGGTCGACCGCGACGATCTGGAAGATGGCGGGGCGGACCACTTCGCCATGACCATCCGCGCCATCCGTCACCGCGCACCCAACACAACGATTGAAGTGTTGACCCCAGATTTCCTGAAATGCCCGCCCTCGGCCCTTGAAGCCGTGGTGGCCGCGCGCCCCGATGTGTTCAACCACAACCTTGAAACTGTGCCGGGCCTCTATCCCGAGGTGCGCCCCGGCGCGCGGTATTTCCACAGCCTGCGCCTATTGCAAAAGGTCAAAGAACTGGACCCGACGCTGTTCACCAAATCTGGCATCATGGTAGGCTTGGGAGAGGACCGTCAGGCCGTTTTGCAAGTGATGGATGACATGCGCGCCGCCGATGTCGATTTTCTGACCATCGGGCAATATCTGCAACCCACGCCCAAGCACCACCGGATCGACCGTTTTGTCACGCCTGACGAATTCAAATCCTATGAAACGGCCGCTTGGGGCAAGGGGTTTAGCATGGTGTCGGCCACGCCGCTCACCCGTTCCAGCTATCACGCCGGCGATGATTTTGCCCGCTTGCGCGCCAACCGTTTGGAAAAACTGGGGCAGGTCTAAGCCCGCCCGTGCTGCCTCAAAACTGATAGCCAAGGGATAGGTTCACCACGCGGTCTGCGGTTGGGTTCAATTGCCCCATGCCGGCTTGCACAAACATCCCCGATTTGTGCCGATAGGCCACATCAACACCCCAAGCCAGATATCGATCGCGGGCGGTGATGATGTTGAAAACCTGACCGCTCAGGGTGATCTGGTCGGTCAAATCAAAGCTTACGAATGTATTTGTGGTATCTTGCCAAGTGCGGAAGGTTTCTTGATGGCTGGCAACAATTCCACCACTCACGCGCCCCATTTTTCCTCGCAATCCGATTTTCGTTGAACTGGCCACAAAGAACCCCATGTCCATGTCAGAACGCCCGATGGAAACGTTGAAATTGCCCAAGGCATAAGTTGCGGCCCGCGCATAGGTCATGCGATGCTTGGTGCCCAATTGTTGCGCAGCTGCGGCAAGTGAAAGATTACCTAAGGTGACATCATAGCGTGCGCCGCGCAGGGTAGGGGCTTCGCTAAAGTAGGTCATGAACCGCAGCAATTCGCCAGAAGCCCGCCCTTGGATAACATCCAGCACCTCTGACCCACCAATGGATGGCACATCAAAGACTTGCGGCATGACAAGGCGGGGGATGCCGATGGATAGTTTACCATAAGGGCTTGCGATCACCCCGGTGACAAAAACATATCCCCCACTTTGACCATCCAATTGAACGGCATCCACGCCAAGATCGGCCCCGATTTTAAAGGCGTCGCTGATGGGTATGCGCAGGCTTGCATCAGAAGATCCAACGATGAAATTCTGCGGCTCACCGTTTAAGGTTAGACTTTCTATTTTTATCTGTCCTGGTTGGGTAAACTCGGCGGGGCTTTGAGCGAAAGCCACAGAGCAGGCAAGGCTGAGGGCTGCGGGAATAAGGCAAAGTGCTTTCATCATCTGTCCTTTGATACCACTCTTCTAAGGCGGGTGTAGGACCGATAGACGCTTGGATAAGAGTGCTCTCAACTGTGGCAAAGTGATAAAACAGGAAACGGGTGAGGGATGCGTTCGCCCTAGGGTTTAGTGAGGGCATCCTTTCGGATAAATTCTAAGACATTCGTCCCAAAAGCCATCCATTCGTTGCACGCTAAGCTGCGCTATTTTGTCGCTGTGTGGTCAGTGGTGTTACTGAACCGCAGGAACCGCCTTTAAATACGCCACAATCGCCTTCATATCGCTTTGTGGCAGATGGCCCATGTTTTCCACCACATGGGCCATAGCGCCACCGACATAGTCAAAGTCGGGCGTGGCGCCTGTGGTCAGGTAAGTTAGGATATCTGCGTCCGACCAATCCAATTGGGCCTGAGTGATGTTGGGCACTTTGGATTTGCCATCGTCTATAGCAGCGCCACCCAGCCAAGCCGACCGCTTCAGCCCACCCAAAGCATCGCGCGGGGTGTGGCATTCGCCGCAGTGCGCCAAGGCTTCCGCGATATAGCGCCCGCGGGTGACTTCTGGGGTCAGATCGCCGGTTAGAACGTAATCAGTATTGCCCGCAAACAGTTTCCAAACGCCCAAGGTCCGGCGGATGTTGAAGGGGAATTTAAGATCATGCTCAATGTTCGGTGTGGCCGAGGCGGGTAAGCTGTCGATGAACGCTTTCAAATCAACCAGATCCTGCGGTGCCATCTTGGCATAGGCGACATAGGGCATGGCGGGGTATTCATGCGCGCCGTCCGGCGTCACCCCATCTTGCATTGCATGGGCAAAGGTTGCGATTGACCAGCCGCCAATGCCCTGATCAGGGTTTGACGAGATGTTGGGCGCATAAAACGTGCCAAACTGTGTGGGCAGGGCCAATCCACCGGCCAAAATCAACTGATCTGCCCCCTTGGCCCCCGGAGCCATGTGACACGCGGCGCATCCAGCGGCCCAAAAGACCGTCTCGCCCTTTGACGTATCGCCTATGAGGTTCTCAAGGCCGGATGTGTCGCGCAGACCTGGTGCCGTGGCTTGCCAACCCACTGCCGCCGCACTACCGCCAAGCGCTAAAAGTGCAAAAAGCAAACGGCGCATAGAACCTCCGGACAGGTACTTCGTTTGCTCGCTTGGGCCTTGCCCTTGCAAGCCCTATTCGGTGAAGCGCACCTTGCCAATATAGGGCAGGTTGCGGTTGCGCTGCGCATAGTCGATGCCATAGCCCACCACGAATTCGTCGGGAATTTCAAAGCCCGTCCAGGTTGCCTTAACATCCACCTCGCGGCGCGAGGGTTTGTCCAGCAGCGCACACACACACAGGCGGCGCGGTTCGCGCGCTTCCAGCACTTTGCGCACATGGTGCAGCGTAAAGCCGGTGTCGACGATGTCTTCCACCACCAGCACGTCGCGCCCTGCCACTTCGCCGCGAATATCCTTTAATATGCGCACCTCGCGGCTAGATCGCATGGAATCCCCGTAGGACGAGGCTTCTAGAAAATCTACCTCAACCGGCAGACCCAATTCGCGCACAAGGTCGGCGATAAAGACAAAAGACCCGCGCAGCAGGCCCACCACAACCAGCTTGTCGGTGCCTTTGAAATACTCGGTGATATCGGCGGCCAATTCTTCCACCCGTGCCGCAATGGCTTTGGCAGAGATCATCTGGTCGATCACATAAGGACGTTCGCCCATGGGCCCCTCTTGATTTTCACACTCAACCCACTCAAATGCAGGGCAGGGCCCGTGGCAAGAGCGAAAGCAGCTTTGGCCCTTTGGAAGGGGCGCTATGAGCACGCATCACGAAGAAAAGTTTCTGCCCCACAGCCCGCAGCAGATGTTCGATTTGGTGGCAGATGTGGCACAATATCCGCACTTTCTGCCTTGGACCGCCGCTGCCCGCATCCGATCACGCCAGCCTTTGGCAGGCCATGCTGACCCATTGGCCGAGGTGATGGAGGCGGATTTGGTTATTTCTTTCAAATTGTTCCGCGAAAGGTTCGGTTCGCGTGTCACCTTGTTGCCAACGCAGGGCCAGATTTTGACACAATATCTTGACGGGCCACTGCGTGACTTACAGTCAGTTTGGCAGTTTGCCCAAGGACATACTGGCCCCACCTCGTGCAAAGTGATCTTTGATGTCGATTTCGAATTTCGCAACCCGATCTTGGGCGGGGTGATCGGCCTTGTCTTTGGCGAGGCGATGACCCGTGTCGTGCGCGCCTTTGAGACACGGGCCAAGGCGCTTTACGGTTAAGGTTTTGGTGTGGCTGACGCCAAAGCTTGCACCAAGAGCGCCAAAGCATGGTCGCGCGCGCTCTCCCGCACTGCAGCGCGGCCAAGGGCGCCAAAGTCGACTGTTGCCACTTCGGTGGGCTTGCCATGACGGGCAAGACCAAAGCACACCCGCCCTTCGGGCTTAAATTCTGACCCGCCGGGGCCAGCGATGCCCGTGATAGCCACAGCCAAATTTGCGTTGGAATGGGTCAAGGCCCCTTCGGCCATCTCACGCGCTACAGGTTCACTGACCGCGCCGTGATCGGACAGGGTTTGGTGCGACACCCCCAGCAGCTGCACCTTGGCCTCGTTCGAATAGGTGACAAAGCCGCGATCAAATACATCTGATGATCCCGCCAGATCTGTCAGTGCCACTGCAACCATGCCACCCGTGCAGCTTTCCGCTGTGGCTATCCTCAGGCCCAAAGACCGCGCAGCGCGCAAGATTTGGGCGGCATCGCTCATAGCAGCAGCATCCCGTGATACAGACCTGCCAAAATCACTGTGGCGATGCCGGCAAACAGGCCCGCCCAAAGGTCATCCAGCATCACTCCCGCCGCATCGTGGCGGCGGTCGGCGCGGCCGATGATCCATGGCTTCCAGATGTCAAACAGCCGAAACAGCGCAAAGGGAAAGACCCAAGCGGGCCATGGCAGCCAGCCCACGTGTCCGCTGCTCCAAAACCCTGTCATCTCGTAACCTCGCGCCCAAAAGGCAGCGGCGGTGAACAACAGCGCCAGCCATTGGCCAGCCACTTCGTCAATCACCACTTCGGACGGGTCTTGGCCGGGGTGAAGTTCGACAGCGCAGGCCCAAAACCCCAAGGCCGTGATCAGCAAGGTCGCCAGAACCAAGGCGGGGAAGCCTGCAATCTGCAAAATCCCCATCCCCAACAGCAGCGCCACGGCTGACCCCCAAGTGCCGGGCGCTGGCCGCAGCAATCCTGCGCCAAAGAAGATCACCAATAACCGTGTCACAGCGCCACCAAAACAGCCGTCGCCAGCGCGGCTATGCCCTCTTCGCGGCCCGTGAAGCCAAGGCGTTCCGAGGTTGTGGCCTTTACGCTGACACGCGCAACATCGACACCCATAATCGCGGCCAGCGCTTGCCGCATCGCCACGGCATGGGGGCCTATTTTGGGGCGCTCGCAAACCAGCGTTACATCGGCACTCGTGATGGTGAACCCGCGCGTGCGGGCAAGATCTGCGGCGTGTTTCAGAAAAATTTGGCTGTCTGCGCCTTTCCATTGCGGATCAGACGGGGGGAAGTGTTGGCCAATATCGCCCTCGGCCAAGGCGCCATAAATCGCATCGGTCAGCGCGTGCATGCCCACATCAGCGTCAGAATGGCCCAACAAGGCTTTGTGATGGGGCACCTTTATCCCGCACAGCCAAACCCCGTCGCCTGCGCAAAAGGCGTGGACGTCATAGCCATTTCCCATCCGCACATCCATGCGCGCTCCTGTCATTCTTAAAACCTGCTCGGCGCGGATAAAATCGCCGGGGAAGGTCAGTTTCTGGTTCGCTTCGTCGCCCGTGACCATGACCACGTCAATCCCGGCGGCGCGGGCCACTTCGACATCATCCGCCGCCTCGCCGGCATGGGCGCGGTGGGCGGCAAGGATGGCGTCAAAGGCAAAACCTTGCGGCGTTTGGGCGCGAAACAGGCCGTTGCGGTCGCGCGTTCCTGTCACACGGCCATCGGCCCCTGTCCACAGCGCATCGGTGACGGGCAGGGCAGGGGCAGCACCTTTGGCGTGGTCAAGCGCAGCCACAACACGGGCAATCAGATCGGGCGAGACACTGGGGCGGGCCGCATCGTGGATCAGCACTTTGGTGACGCCTGATCCTGCCAGCGCTTCAAGCGCTGCGCGCACCGAAGCGGCACGGGTTGCACCGCCCTCTACGATCAGCGCGCCATCGGCTACGCTTTCGGCCAAGGCGCGGTCGTCGGGGTGGATCACCAAAACCCGCGCCATCCCCGCAAAAGCCGCCAGCGCATGAGCAACCACAGGCCGTCCCGCCAGCGGACGCCACTGCTTGGGAAGCCCCGCGCCCGCCCGAAGGCCACGCCCCGCTGCCACGATGATCGCTGCTGTTGTCATCCAACCAACCCTTTGACCTGACATATCGCATAGTTTGGCCGGATGGAAACTGAACCTGTCGGTTTTGAACGGCGCATTTGCTGCTTTAAGGCATCAGATTTTGGCCCTAACCCGTCAATTTTGTTTGCCTTCATCCAGATCTGCCTATATTTTAGGCGATGCCCGAATTTAAGGCGAAAAGTTGGTGACATTCCTTTGAGCTTTCTTTGGAACCGCACTAGGTAACGAACATTGTCAGAAGGATATCGCGTGCCCGTTGCCCAAATCAGCCTGTCTCCCCCTGTCATCCTGGCACCTATGGCCGGGATCACCGATTTGCCGTGGCGGCGGGTGGTGGCGGGGTTTGGTGCGGGCTTGGTTGTGTCAGAGATGGTGGCCTCGGCCGAGGTGATGCGCGACCATCCCGAAATGCGCGCCCGCGCTACGCTGGATGTCACGGGTTTAGATCAACCCAGTGCCGTGCAATTGGTCGGGCGGGATCCCTATTGGATGGCGGAAGCGGCCAAGTTTGTCGCAGGGCAGGGCGCGCGGATCATTGATATCAATATGGGGTGCCCGACCAAACGGGTGACGACGGGGGCCTGTGGGTCGGCGCTGCTGCGTGACCTTGACCTAGCGTTGAAGATTATCGAGGCCGTGGTGGGCGCTGTGGATGTGCCTGTCACGCTGAAAACCCGTCTGGGTTGGGATGACGCCAGCCTGAATGCCGCCGATCTTGCTGCGCGGGCGGAACAGGCGGGCATTGCGATGATCACTCTGCACGGGCGCACCCGCTGCCAGCTTTACAAAGGCAGCGCCAATTGGGCGGCGATTGCGGCGGTGAAAGCGGCGGTGACCATTCCGGTGATTGCCAATGGCGACATTGTAGATGCGGCCACAGCGCGCGAAGCTTTGCGCCAATCGGGCGCTGACGGCGTGATGATCGGGCGGGGCGCGCAAGGGGCGCCTTGGGTCTTGGCGCAGATTGCCCATGATTTGCATGGAACCCCTTTGCCCACTGTGCCGCAGGGAGCGGATTTGGCCGCCCTGATTTCAGCCCATTACGAGGCGATGCTGTCGTTTTATGGCATTGATCTGGGCGCGCGCTGTGCCCGCAAACATTTGGGCTGGTATCTGGACGCCGCAGGATTGGCTCATCACCGTGAGACGCTGCTTGTCACGCAAAGCCCCGCCCAAGTTTTGGACATGATCGGGCAAATTTTCACCAGCGGCGAAAGGCGGGCGGCATGAACCCCTTGGCCCCGTTCAACGCCATCTGGGCATCCCTGCCCATGCCCGCCTTGTTGATCGATGCCGCCAACACCATCGTGGCGGCAAACCCTGCGGCCGAGACGTTCTTGAACGCGTCCTCCAAAAGCCTGTTGCACCACGTGCTGACCGACAAGTTGAAGGCCGACGTGCCGCTGGACCAATCCTTGACGCGTGCGCGTGCCAACCAATCAGACGTCAATATCAACGATGTCACCCTCACCACCCAAGACCGCACTCTGCCGCATTGCCTGCTGCAAATGGCCCCGCTGCAAGATGACCCCGATCGGATTTTACTGCTCATCTCGCCCCGTGTGATGGCCGAACGGATCGGGCGCACCCGCAGCGCCTCGACCGCGGCGAAGTCGGCGATTGGCATGGCAGAGATGTTGGCGCATGAGATCAAGAACCCGTTGGCGGGCATTTCAGGGGCGGCACAGCTTTTGTCGATGAACCTGTCGGCGGAAGACCGCGAGATGACAGACCTGATCGTCGAAGAAACCCGCCGCATCGTGAAGCTGCTGGAACAGGTTGAACAATTTGGCAATTTACGCCCCCCCGAAGCGCGGGCCGTCAACATCCATGACGCTTTGGACCGCGCCCGCAGATCGGCCCTGATGGGCTATGCCAGCCATATGCTGATTGTCGAAGATTATGACCCATCACTGCCCGCGACTTGGGCTGATCCCGATCAGTTGATGCAAGTGTTCCTAAACCTGATCAAAAACGCGGCAGAGGCCAGTCGTGGTCGCCAAGGCCGCATCCGCTTGCGCACCTTTTACGATCTGGCGCTGCGCTTGCGGCGTTCAGACGGGTCAGGCGCAAGCCTGCCCTTGCAGATCGAGATTATCGACGATGGCCCCGGCATCCCCCCCGACATCGCCGGCGATATTTTCGAACCCTTTGTGTCGGGCCGCGAAAACGGCACGGGGTTGGGGTTGGCGCTGGTGTCCAAGATTGTGGCCGATCATGGCGGTTTGATCGGGGCAGATTCCATCCCCGGCCGCACCGTTTTTCGCATTTCGCTGCCCGTTGCGCCCAAAGACAAAGTAAAGGAGATTTAAGATGGACGGCACAGTTTTGGTCGCAGATGACGACCGCACCATCCGCACCGTGCTGACCCAAGCGCTGACCCGCGCAGGGTGCAAGGTGCACGCCACCTCCAGCCTGATGACCCTGATGCGTTGGGTGGAAGAGGGGAAGGGTGATCTTGTGATCTCGGACGTCATCATGCCCGATGGCAATGGGCTAGAGGCTTTGCCCCGCATATCGCGGATTCGCCCCGGATTGCCGGTGATTGTGATCTCGGCCCAAAACACCATCATGACCGCCATTCAAGCCGCCGAGGCTGAAGCTTTTGATTATCTGCCCAAGCCCTTTGATCTGCCCGACCTGATGAAGCGCTGCGCCCGTGCGCTGGATAGCAAACGCAAAGTTGCGGCGGCCGTGGTGAACCCTGTGCGGGAACCGGGGGATGATTTGCCCTTGGTGGGGCGCACGGCGGCGATGCAGGCGCTTTACCGCTTGGTTGCCAAGGTGATGAACACCGACCTGCCTGTGCTGATCACCGGCGAATCGGGCACGGGTAAAAGCCTGATCGCGCGCGCCATTCACGATTTTTCCGATCGGCGCAGCCAGCCCTTTGTCGTGGCCCAAGCTTCCGATCTGGGCGGCGTTGACGGCATCACCGTCCTTGTGGCCAAAGCGCGGGGCGGCACTTTGTTGGTCGAGGAAGTGGCCGATTTTGATGAGGATGGCCAATCCCGCTTGGTGCGGATGTTGGATGTGGCTGATGATCACGCGCCCCGTGTGTTGGCAACCTCGCAAGCCGATTTGGCGCTGAAGGTCGAAGAGGGGCGGCTGCGCAAGGATTTGTACTACCGCTTGGGCGGCGTGTCTTTCAACGTGCCGCCTTTGCGCGAACGCGTTGAAGATATCAACCTTTTGGCTGATCATTTCATGACACGGGCAGAGCGCGAGATGGGCATGACCCGCAGGATATCTCAACCCGCGCGCAATATTTTGCGGGTTTTCCCTTGGCCGGGCAATGTGCGCCAATTGGAGAATGTGCTGAAACGCCTGCTGGTGACATCGTCAGAACCCGACATTGGGGCCGCTGAACTTGAAGCCATTTTGGGCGGCCCGCAAGCGGCGGAACCTGCCCGCGCGGGGGCCGTGGAGAACGAAAAGCTGTCGCAATCGGTGGCCCGCCATCTGAAGCGCTACTTTGATCTGCACAACGGCCAACTGCCGCCTGCAGGTGTTTACGACCGCATCCTGCGTGAGATTGAACTGCCCTTGATCGAAATCGCCCTAGACGCCACCGCCGGCAATCAGGCCAAATGTGCCGATCTGCTGGGGATTAACCGCAATACTTTGCGCAAGAAGATCACCGATCTGGATATCCGCGTGACACGCCGCCGCAAGCTGATGTAATAAAGCCACATCGGGTGTGTCTTCTGGGTCGCATCGCCCCAGACCTACCAGATGTGGCGGGCCAATTCGCAGCCCGCGCCAAATAAGGACGGGCTTTGAAGCAAGACAGTGGCATTTCGGCATGGGCAAACGCCCTGTCGCGGGTTAGCCGGATCAGGCAGGTGCAAACCGGTCTGACGCTGGGGCTTGTGTTGTTGGGCCCTGTTATGGCGGTTGCCACCTTTTTGGCGCTGGGGCCTTTGAACCAAGGCGCCTCTTCGCCCACGCTGCGGCTGATCCTTTTGGGCGATATGGTCTATGTGCTGGTGCTGGCGGCTTTGGTGCTGCGGCGTGTGGTGCAGATGGTGTCAGACAGGCGCAGCCAATCCGCCGGATCGCGCTTGCACCTGCGTCTGACGGGGGTTTTTGCGATTGTTGCGCTGATCCCCACTGTTCTGGTGGCTGTCTTTGGCGTTTTAACAGTCAATATCGGGTTGGAAGGTTGGTTTTCAGACCGTGTCCGCTCGGTCGTAGGGGCGTCACTGGAAGCAGCCCAAGCTTACGAGGTTGAACAAAGCACGACCCTGACCCAAGACGCGCAGGGTTTGGCAGATATTCTAGACGGTGCGCAAAAAGAGAACCCCTTGGCCGATGATGGCGCGATGCGGCCGGTTTTGGTGGCGGGGCAAGCCTCTATCCAGCGCGGATTGAAAGAGGTTTACGTCATCACAGCCACCGGTGTTTTGAAAATCAGGGGTGATAAAAGCTATCTTTTCGACTTTGAAAAACCCACCGCCGCCCAAATCATGCGCGCCAAAGCGGGTGAGGTGGTGCTTATTCAAGACTGGCCCAACTCGGAACTGCGCGCTTTGGTGGGTTTGGTCAATTCTCCCGATAGATTGCTTTATGTCTCCCGCAAGGTGGATGGCAAGATATTGGGATTGCTGGACGAAACCCAGCAAACAGCCACGCTTTATCAGCAATTGGAAAGTGAACGTGGCAAGGTTTTGTTCAACTTTGGGCTGCTCTACCTTGGTTTTGCTGTGATTTTGATCATCGCAGCCGTTTGGGGAGGCTTGTGGTTTGCCGAACGCTTGGCGCGGCCTGTGGGGCGGTTGGCGGGGGCAGCGCAGCGCGTTGGGGCAGGGAATTTGGATGTGCAGGTCGCTGAAGAAGAAAGCGACGACGAAATTGCCATGCTGGGGCGCTTGTTCAATCAAATGACGCGCCAGTTGAAAGGCCAGCGTGAGGCGTTGATTTCAGGCCACAGCCAAACAGAAGGGCGTAGACGGCTGTTTGACTCGGTTTTGTCCAGCATCACGGCGGGGGTGATTGGGCTGGATGCCGCTGGTCGGGTGGAATTTGTCAATCGCGCAGGTATGCGCATGTTGGACCTGCCCGCCGAGCCTGCTGCTGATATCACACTCGGCCAAGTTGTTCCTGAATTTGCGGCCCTCTTTGCCAAGCTGCACACCGATACGGGGGCAGCTTTGCAAGAGGAAGTGCGCCTATCGCGCCGGGGCAAGCTGGAAAGCTTGTTGGTGCGGATGAGCGAGCGGCATGGTGCAGATGGCGGGGTTGAAGGGTTTGTGGTGGCTTTTGACGATGTGACCGACCTTGTGTCAGCCCAACGCATGGCCGCTTGGGGCGATGTGGCCCGCCGCATCGCGCATGAGATCAAGAACCCCCTCACGCCCATTCAACTTTCCGCCGAACGCATCCGGCGCAAATATCGCACCCAAGTGAGCGACCCTGAAGAGTTGGAACAATACGCTGATGTCATCATCCGCCAAACCAACGATCTGCGCCGCATTGTCGATGAGTTTTCTAAATTCGCCCGCATGCCAGAACCAGATCGCCGCGAGACGGATTTGAAGGCTTTGGTCAAAGCCTCCATCATGCTGCAAGAAAACGGACAACCGGACGTGACTTTTCGCAGCACTCTGCCCGATGGACCTGTGATGATTGAACTTGACGGTACAATGATCGGGCAGGCTATGACCAACCTGATTAAGAACGCGGGTGAAGCCATTGAAGAAAAAAGGGAAAAGGTGACGGATCTTGCCTTTGTGCCAGAAATTCGCGTCAGCCTAGATGCCCGCGAAGGGTATTCGCTGATCCGCATCGCCGACAATGGCACAGGTCTTCCACCTGATAGGTCGCGCCTGTTTGAACCCTATGTCACGACGCGCGAAAAGGGCACGGGGCTGGGCCTGCCCATCGTCAAGAAAATCATCGAAGAACATGGCGGCAGCTTGGTTTTAACCGACGCGCCAGTGTTCGAAGGCAACACCCATGCGGGCGCTATGGCAGAGATTCGTCTGCCCCATGCCACCCGCGCCAAATCCATCGCTGGCCGTAGCCAAGCCCAACCAATCTCGGGGGACGCATGACCAATATTTTGATTGTCGACGACGAAAAAGACATCCGCGATCTGATCGGCGATATCTTAAAAGACGAAGGTTATAGCATCCGTCTAGCGGGCAATTCTGACGATTGCATGGCTGAGATCAATGACGAAGTGCCCTCGCTGATGATCTTGGACATCTGGCTGAAAGACAGCCGGATGGATGGCATAGACATTCTAAAATCGGTCAAACGTGACAATCCTGATGTGCCTGTTGTGATCATCTCGGGCCATGGAAACATCGAAATTGCTGTGGCAGCGATCAAGCAGGGGGCTTACGATTTTATCGAAAAGCCGTTTAACATTGATCAGTTGATGGTCGTGGTCAGGCGCGCGATGGAAACGTCGCGGCTGCGGCGCGAGAATGCCGATTTGCGCCGGCGCGATGTGACGGCCTCTGATCTGCTGGGGTCTAGCCCTGCGTTTAAGGTGCTGAAATCACAGTTGGATAAAGTGACCAAATCCAATGGTCGCGTCATGCTTTCTGGCCCTGCCGGATCGGGCAAGGAACTGGCAGCGCGGTTTATTCACAGCAATTCGGGCCGCGCATCGGCGCCATTTGTGTCCGTGTCCTCGGCCACGATTGAGCCTGAGAGGATGGAAGAAGTTCTTTTTGGCCGTGAAACGCCAGAGCGCGGTGTGGAAAAGGGGTTGTTGGAACAGGCCCATGGTGGCGTCGTGTATTTTGATGAAGTGGCCGATATGCCACTTGGCACCCAATCCAAGATTTTGCGGGTTTTGACCGAACAGCAGTTCACCCGTGTTGGGGGGGCTGATAAAGTGCGGGTCGATTTGCGGGTGGTCTCTTCAACTTCGCGCGAATTGCGCACGGAAATTGCCCAAGGCCGGTTTCGCCAAGAGCTTTATGATCGCTTGAATGTTGTGCCCATCCAAGTGCCGTCTTTGGAAGAGCGGCGCGAGGATATTCCCGAATTGACCGCGCATTTCATAGAAATGTTCCACCGCAGCCAAGGTCTGCCCTTGCGCAGCCTGTCGCCTGATGCGGAAGCTTTGCTGCAAACGATGACTTGGCCTGGGAATGTGCGCCAATTGCGCAATGTGATCGAGCGGGTTTTGATTTTGGGCGATGGCACGGGGCCCATTGCGGCCCATGAATTGCCCGGCCAAGAAACCACGGGTGATTCGGGCAATCGCTATGTGGTGGGTGGCACCATAGCCACCCTGCCACTGCGCGAAGCGCGTGAGATGTTTGAACGCGAATATCTTCTGGCGCAGATCAACCGATTTGGTGGAAATATCTCAAAAACCGCAGGATTTGTTGGGATGGAGCGATCTGCTTTGCACCGCAAACTGAAGTCTTTGGGTGTCGTCTCTTCGGGTAAGGCTGGGGAGGACGAGGACGAGAATTAAACGCTGGAATCTATCCACACGCGGGGCCATACTCTGCCTTGGTTGGCGCGCCCTTTTCAGGGCCGCACAAATGTGAAATCCAACCCACCAAACGACAAAAACAAGGGCTAAAAAAATGGCTGCCGACAAGCAAAATTTACAAGACGCCTTTCTGAATCACGTGCGCAAGGCCAAAGTGCCTGTGACGATTTTCTTGATCAACGGCGTGAAACTGCAAGGCATGATCACGTGGTTTGACAATTTCTGCGTCTTGCTGCGCCGTGATGGGCAAAGCCAATTGGTGTATAAACACGCCATTTCCACGATCATGCCGGGCGGCCCGATCAGCCTTTACGAAGGCGAAGAGTGAGCGGCGAGCCTGACGAGGCTACACCGGACGACGCTGCCCCCCGCGCCCCGCGCGGCACGCATGACACGGCCGAGGCCCTAACCCGCGCCTATGTTCTGCACCCCGCCGTCAAAACCGACCGCAAGCGTCGCCTGCCTGAACATGGGCTGGCTGAAGCCGTCTCTTTGGCCGCAACCTTACCGGGGTTGGATGTGATAGGCGCGCAGATTGTGCGCCTGTCTAAGGTTGCGCCGGGTCTGTTGTTTGGCACGGGCAAGGTGGAAGAGATTAAAGCGCTGCTCAAAGACGAAAAGATCGACCTTGTGCTGGTCGATGGCACGGTTGGCCCCGTGCAACAGCGCAATCTGGAAAAGGAATGGGGGGTCAAGCTGTTGGACCGAACCGGCCTGATCCTTGAGATTTTCGCCGACCGAGCGCGCACCCGTGAAGGCGTGCTGCAAGTGGAACTGGCGGCCCTGTCTTACCAACGCTCGCGCCTTGTGCGCGCTTGGACGCATTTGGAACGCCAACGTGGTGGGTTTGGCTTTGTCGGCGGGCCTGGGGAAACCCAGATCGAAACCGACCGTCGCGCGATTGATGATGAGGTTATCAAGCTAAAGCGGCAATTGGCGCAAGTGGTCAAGACCCGCGAACTGCACCGCGCATCACGCCGTAAGGTGCCGTTTCCGATTGTGGCGCTGGTTGGCTATACCAACGCTGGCAAATCAACGCTGTTCAACCGCATGACAGGGGCCGAGGTTTTGGCCAAGGATATGCTGTTCGCCACCCTTGACCCCACAATGCGCGGCGTAACCCTGCCGTCGGGGCGGAAGGGGATTTTGTCTGACACGGTGGGTTTTATCTCTGACCTGCCAACAGCGCTGGTCGCGGCCTTTCGCGCCACGCTGGAAGAGGTGTTGGAAGCCGATCTGATCATCCATGTGCGCGACATCTCGCACCCTGAAACCGCCGAACAAGCGGCGGATGTGGCGGATATTTTGACCTCGCTTGGCGTATCCGCCGATACTCCGCAGATCGAGGTGTGGAATAAGCTAGACCTTGTCACCCCCGAAGCGCGCAGCGCTTTGGACGCGAACCTGTCAAACCGCGCCAATGTGTATGCGATTTCTGCCCTGACGGGCGAGGGGTTGCCTGCGCTGCTAGACGCCATCTCGACCGCCTTTGAAGAAGCGAAAAGCGAGGCGGAGGTGTCGCTGACCTTTGCCCAAGGGCGCAAACACGCGTGGTTGCACGGCGAAGGTGTGGTGATTTCTGAGGCCCAAGACGAGAACGGCTGGCATCTGCACCTGCGCTGGACACCGCGCCAAGAAGCGCGGTTCTTGGCATTGTAGCCTTGCGCGCGGTGCGGGCGTTGAACGCTCCGCGGGGGATATTTGGGCACATATGAAAGGGGGGGGGGCGGGGGGTTAGCCCTTGGGGCGCACGATCTTTTCGGCCAAGTCTTTGGCGATGGCGAAGGCCGCTTTGATACGGTCGCTTTCGCCCTTCATCTCGCCCATCAGCACGATCTTGTTGCCTTGGATGCGCGCTGCGGGGCCTTGGGCTTTCATGAATTCCACCAAGCCCACGGGGTTGGCGAATTTGTCGTTATGAAACTGCACCGTGGCGCCTTTGGGGCCGACATCCAGCCGCGAGATGCCGGCCTTTTTGCACAGGGCCTTGATGCGCACGATGACCATCAGAGTGTTCACCTCTTTCGGCAGGGGGCCGAAACGGTCAATCAATTCGGCAGCGAAGCCTTCCAGTTCGACCTTGGTCGCAAGGTTGGACAGGCGGCGATACAGGCCCAAGCGAATATCAAGATCGGGGATATAGGTTTCGGGGATCATCACCGGCACGCCAAGGTTGATCTGGGGCGACCATGAATCGTCCAGCTTGGATAGGCCCTGCAACTCGCCCGATTTGATCTTGGCAATCGTTTCTTCCAGCATCTGCTGGTACAGTTCATACCCAACTTCTTTGACATGGCCTGATTGCTCTTCGCCCAGCAAATTGCCCGCCCCACGCAGATCAAGGTCGTGCGAGGCAAGGTTGAAGCCAGCGCCCAAGTTATCAAGACTACCAAGCAGGCGCAGGCGTTTGCTGGCTTGCGGGGTTAGGGGGGCGCGGGGTTTGGTGGTAAGGTAAGCATAAGCGCGGGTTTTCGAACGCCCGACACGGCCGCGAATTTGGTACAGCTGGCTCAGGCCAAACATATCGGCACGGTGCACGATCATGGTGTTGGCGGTGGGGATATCAAGGCCGGATTCCACGATGGTGGTGGCCAACAGCACATCATATTTGCCGTCGTAGAATTGGTTCATGCGGTCATCAAGTTCACCCGCCGCCAATTGGCCATGAGCGATGCAATAGGTCACTTCGGGCACATGGGATTTCACAAAATCCTCAATTTCGTGCAGATCGCTGATGCGCGGGACGACGTAGAAGCTTTGGCCGCCGCGATAATGTTCGCGCAGCAAAGCCTCGCGGATCGTGATGGAATCAAACTCTGACACATAGGTTCTGATCGACAGCCTATCGACCGGCGGGGTGGCGATGATCGACAGGTCGCGCACACCAGTCAGCGACAGTTGCAACGTGCGCGGGATGGGGGTGGCGGTGAGTGTCAGCACATGGATTTCAGAGCGCATCTCTTTAAGGCGTTCTTTATGGCTGACGCCGAAGTGTTGTTCTTCGTCAATCACCATGAGGCCAAGGCGTTTAAAGCTGATCCCCTTGGCCAAAAGCGCATGGGTGCCGATCACGATATCCACGCTGCCATCGGTTAGGCCTGCGCGGGTGGCATTGGCCTCTTTGGTGCCCACAAAGCGCGACAGGGGTTTGACCGAGATGTTAAAGCCGCGAAAGCGTTCGGCAAAGCTGCGGTAATGCTGGCGCGCAAGCAGCGTGGTGGGGCAGATCACCGCCACCTGTTGGCCCGACAGGGCCGCCACAAAGGCCGCGCGCATCGCAACTTCAGTCTTGCCAAAGCCCACATCGCCCACAATCAGGCGGTCCATCGGCGAGCCTTTTTCTAGGTCGGCGACAACATCTGCGATGGCGGCCAATTGGTCATCGGTTTCGGTATAGGGGAAGCGGGCGGCAAAGGCCTCCCAGATCGAATGGGGGGCTTCTAGAATGGGGGCGTGGCGTAGGGCGCGTTCGGCGGCAACGCGCATCAAACGATCCGCAATTTCGCGGATCCGGTCTTTCAGCTTGGCCTTCTTGGCCTGCCAAGCGCCACCACCCAAGCGGTCAAGCAACCCTTCCTCATGGCCGTAGCGGCTGAGAAGTTCGATGTTTTCAACCGGCAGGTACAGCTTGGCGTTTTCGGCATATTCCAGCGCCACACAGGCGTGCGGCGCTCCCAAGGCGGTGATGGTTTCCAGCCCCAGATAGCGCCCTACGCCATGTTCGACATGAACCACCAAATCGCCGGGGGTTAGCGTATCGACCTCGCGCAGGAAATTGTCGGCTTTGCGCTTTTTTCGTGGCTTGCCGACCATGCGCTCGCCCAAGACATCTTGTTCGGAAATCACCGTCAGATCGGGGGCGCGAAAGCCAGCTTCCAAGGGCCAAATCACCAAGAACAACCCGCCACGCCCTTCGGGCACGTCGCGGAAATCTTTGATCTCGGTCAGGGTCTTGATCTTTTCGTCTTCCAACAGCCCCTTAAGGCGTTCGCGCGCTCCGTCGGAATAGGACGCGATCACAACTTGGCTGTCTTTTAAGCAAGTGCGAAGATGATCGGCAAAGGCCCCAAAAAGACTGACGTTTTCTTGCTGACGTTCTGGGGCAAAGTTGCGCCCGATGCGGCCTTGGGCATCCAGCACATTTGGGCCGGGCGATTGGGGCAGGGGCGACAGTTGCAAGACGCGGTGGGGGGCAAGGGCCGCTTCCCAAGCCGCATCGTTCAAATACAAAAGATCAGGGGCCGAGGGTTTATAGACCGTGTCCAAGCGGCCCTTGGCACTCATCGCCTCGTGCCGGCTGTCGTATTGGTCGGCGATGCCTTCCCAGCGTGACAGGCGCGCAGCGGTGACTTGATCGTCTAAGATCACCGAGGCGTTGGGGCTATAATCAAACAGCGTTTCCAACCGCTCGTGAAAAAAGGGCAGCCAGTGTTCCATGCCCTGATGTTTGCGCCCTGCTGATACCGCTTCATACAAAGGGTCATCCGACCCGCCCGCGCCAAACTCCACGCGGTAGTTCTGGCGAAAGCGGGCGATGGCGGCTTCGTCCAACAAAACCTCTGACATGGGGGCGAATTCAACCGAGGTCAGCTTTTGCGTGGTGCGTTGGGTGACAGGGTCAAAGCGGCGGATGCCGTCAAGCTGGTCGCCAAAGAAATCAAGCCGCACTGGCCCACCGCGACCGGGGGGGAAGATATCGACAATACCGCCGCGCAAGGCAAAATCGCCCGGTTCGGCCACGGTTGAGACCGGCGAAAAACCCATATTGGCTAAAAAGCGCTTCAGGCGCGCCTCATCGACCCTATCGCCCACCTTGGCCGCGAAGGATGCCGTTTCCAAGACAGAACGCGCCGGAATGCGCTGGGTTGCGGCATTCAGTGTGGTCAGCAGCACAAAATTCCCGGGCACACCCGAGGTCAGCGCCGCCAAGGTCGACATACGGCGCGCCCCGATATCAGGGTTGGGTGAGACGCGGTCATAGGGCAGGCAATCCCACGCGGGAAATTCCAGCACCACGCTGGCGGGGGAAAGAACGGCCAAGGCGGCGCGCATAGCCTCCATCCGGCGATCATCACGGGCGATGTGGATCACCGGCTGACCACGGGCTGCTTCGCGCGCCAAAAGCTTGGCGTCAAAGCCTTCGGGCGCGCCGCCCATCAGGATGCGATCGGCCATGGTCAGCTTGGGCTAAAAAGTTGGGCGTTGGCATAAAGGCCAAACAGCATCGTGGCCCCCACGGCCACAATCGCTAAGAACTGCACGGTTAGACGATGTTGGGTCAAAAGGGCCAACAAAGCCTCGCCTTGGTCTTCGCCCGCTTCAACCCGTAAGGCCGCCCGCAGCGACAGGTAACCCAACAGACAAAGCGGGGCAAAAAGGCAAAAAAGCGCAAGTGCCAAGCCAGAATGGTAGACAAAGGCCATAAGCCCCAAGATCGTTCCGGCAAAGCTGACCAATCCCACCAACCACGGGCCCAAACCACGCGAAAAGGCCAGCATCCGCGCGGTGGAGATGCGCGCCATCCCCTCTAGATCCTGCAAGGCTTGGCCCCTGTCACGCCGCGCAGCCCCTACCATACCATAGGGCACGCCCAAGCCATTGCGGACGGCTTTGATCCAGATGGCGAACACGGCTATCCAGTACCATAGGTTTGAAAAGGATCGCAGGTCGATATATTCGACCAACAACTTGTAAAAGCTCACCGCAACGTCCCCTCGAAGGTCTTGAGACTTGGTCTATTCCATGTCAGGCAAGTGACAAACCTGCAAGCCGTTTCAGAGGGTCCGATGCGTCCGATTTCCGCCCCCCATCCCGCCGCCCGTTTTCGCCGCCTGCGCTCCTCTGCCCCGTTGCGGGCCTTGGCGCAGGAAAACACCCTGTCTGTCAGTGACCTGATCTGGCCCGTCTTTGTGTGTGACGGGCAGGGGGTGACACAAACCATCGCCTCTATGCCGGGGGTTTTACGCCGTTCGGTTGACCTGTTGGTGGAAGCAGCCAAAGAGGCGGCAGATCTTGGCATCCCTGCGATCTGCCTGTTTCCCTACACCCGCCCCGAAGCGAAGAGCCCAACTTGTGAAGAGGCGTGGAACCCCGACAACCTGACCAATCGCGCCATTCGCGCCATCAAGGCAGCCGTGCCCGATATCGCCGTGATGACGGATGTGGCACTGGACCCCTATAACAGCAACGGCCATGACGGGTTGGTGCGTGACGGCGTGATCTTAAACGATGAAACGGTGGAATGCTTGGTCAAGATGGCCTTGGCACAAGCGGACTCGGGCGCTGATATCTTAGGCCCGTCCGATATGATGGATGGCCGGATCGGGGCGATGCGCCAAGTTTTGGAAGCGGCGGGTCATCAGAATGTCGCCATCCTGTCTTACGCCGCCAAGTATGCCAGCGCGTTCTACGGCCCCTTCCGCGATGCTGTGGGCGCTTCGGGCGCGCTGAGGGGCGATAAGAAAACCTACCAAATGAACCCCGCCAATTCCGACGAGGCGCTGCGCTTGGTGGAGCGTGATCTGATGCAAGGCGCGGATATGGTGATGGTCAAGCCCGGGATGCCCTATCTGGATATCTGCCGCAGGGTCAAAGACACCTTCGGTGCGCCGACCTACGCTTATCAAGTGTCGGGCGAATACGCGATGATCAAGGGAGCCGCCCTTAACGGTTGGATTGATGGCGAAAAAGCGATGTTGGAAAGCCTGATGGCCTTCCGCCGCGCCGGGTGTGACGGGGTGCTGACCTATTTCGCAATCGAAGCAGCCAAAGCCATCGGTTCGGGCAAGGGCTAAACATCGAACGCTGGCATTCTTATCCTGTGTTATAGGGTTGCTCTGTCCGGGTAGAGTTTTGCCTTTTGTGCGGCACGATTGTGTCAGGGTTTACAGGGTTGACCGCCATGCTAAATTCGGTCGTGCGTCTAGGAAAACCACCGGGGATATCATGTTCCACCCATGCCATATCGCGGGCGTCTTGGCTGTCATGACTGCTGGCGTGATGGGGTCGGTGTCTGTGGCCCAATCCGCGCCTTATGATCTTAAGTGGTATTATGATGATCTGGTCGAGGTGAAACGGTTGGATTTTATTGTTCTGACCGATCAGCTTGAAATTACGGATGTTATTGTCAACAAAGGAAATTGCCCCATAGCCACCACATTTGATGGTGCCGTTGAGTTGAGCGTCAATGATGCGGTCCAAAAGCTTGGAGAGGTTTTCGCAGGACAAGAGATGGAACCGTTACAGCAAACCTCTGACCCCGCCGAGGGCTTACCTCTCAGCGGTGTTTATGGGGAGTCTTTATCGGTTTTTGTTGGGCTTTCGTGCAATATATTGCTTGTGGAAATCATCACATCCGAGGGGGAATGGTCGTCTCAGTTCAAACCATGAGCCGCCAAGGCATCGCAGGCAATTGATCTTTATCGAAGCGGTCTAGCCCGCAATCTGCCCAATTTTAGCCCCCCGCACCCCCCTTTCATACGTGCCCAAATATCCCCGCCGGAGGCAAAGGCTTGCCCCAAACGCTCTGTTCAGTTGTTGGGTGTCAGGCGGGTGATGCCAACTGCCCCTGCACGGGCCAGATCGGGGTCAAGCGTCATGGGCAGGTATTCCCCGCGCCGCCACAGTTCGGACAGATCGTCATAATGGCGTGACAGGGGGTGGCCGCTTTGACCCGTCGCAATGATAAAGACCGAGCTTTCTGGATCGGCAAAATCATATACCCCGCGATAGCCCCCGCCGTGCACATTCTCATAAGGGTTTGCGCCTGTGCCCCGTGTTTGGCCGCGCATCAAGGTATTGTCGCCGCCGCTTGTGCTTTGGCGGATGTTGACGAAGTAATGCAAAATGGGCGCAGTCCCTAAAACGGGGTGGTCATGCAGCGCTTGGTGGGCATCGCCCCAACGCCAGCTTTCAATCGCCGGACCATAGGTTTCTGACAGGGTCAAAAGCGCGTCGTCCAGCGCTTTTCTGGCAATGTCGGTGCAGGTTTCCACCGCAGCCGATTGCACCACATCGCACCAGACCGAAGCCCCTTCGCTGTTGCGATAGACGCGCTCGATGAAGTCGGGGTTCACATGCATGATCACATCGCCCAAGGGTCCAATCTCGTCGCGGGTCAGGTGCTCTTGCAAACTGCGCAACCATGCCTCCGCGATCAGCGGTTCGGGCAGGTGTTCGTTTTCTTCCCCGTTCCATTCAGCCAAAAGGGCCAGCGCATCCTGCCGCATCCGATCATGCGTGCCTGCGGGGGCGGCCTCGCCGGTGAACCATAGGTCCTTGCCGATCAAGGGCAGCAAATTGCGCACGGTGGGGGAAACGGTGTCGAGTTGCGCTTCGATAAAGCTGTCGCGGGTATGCACCTCGCGGGTTTTCATCAGGGCCAGCCACCGTTGAATGCGCTGCGTGTCGCCCCAATCGAACGAGACATGGTCGGGAAAGGGGCGATCAACGATTTTGTTGTTGGTATTGCCCAGAAGGCCTGAGACGGGGTTTTTGACGACTGGGTTGGCTGAATAGGGAAAGAAGCCTTCCCACCGGTTTTGGCCCTGCCATCCTGCGGCGGGCATCCGGCCTTGGGTTTGATGGGCGGCGTTGCGCTTGGGCATCCGGCCTATCATCTGCAGCGCGATGGTATTGGCATCAACCAGCATCAGGTTCTGCGCGGGCGCAACAAAGTCCTGCGCTGCGACAATGGCCGCCTCGACAGAAGGCGCGCGCATCAAGGCCATCGCGGCTGACATCGAGGTGTCGGCCCCGTCCAGCGCTGTCCACGCCAAGGCTGCCACTGCCCCTGTGGGGGTAACAGTTCCCAAATCATAAAAGCTGTCCGGCAAGATCGGCCCCGCCTCTGACCACCGCTGGGTGATGGTCACGGGGGCCTCACCTTTGACAGTGATGATCGTGCGGGCCTCATGAAAGTCTTTGGCGCCCTCGGTTGTCAGATATTGGCTTGGATTGTCGGGATTGATCTTTTCCATCACGATATCCTGATCGTCCAGATAGCTTGACGTCAGGCCCCAGCCCAGCAATTCACTGCGCCCCAACAGCACCAAGGGCATGCCCGGGATTGTGGCCCCGATCACATCGCCCGATGTCAGATGCAATCGCGCCAGATACCAAATCGAGGGCGCGGTAAAATCCAAATGCGGGTCATTGGCCAAAAGCCCACCCCCCGCCGCTGACCGCGACGCTGAAGCGGCCCAAGCGTTTGACGCCCCCGCCATTCCCGCCGAGGGGAAGGGCGAGAGGGGTTGATCAAGCTCTGCCATGCGATGAGGCACTTGACCGGCACGGACATCTGGCATCAGGGCCGAATACTGCGGCAGGGCCATAATCGCCTCTCCGGGCGCATCGGGCAGGATATCGGCCAGGCGGGCGGGCGACAGGGCGAGCGACAGTTCGGCGCGCAGCACCTCGGTGTCCAAATGGCCTGACAATTGCAGCGCCATCAGTTTGATGATCGCAATGGAATCGGCCGGGGCCCAAGCGTCAATTTGCGACGAGAACAAAAAGAACTCTGGTGCGCCGCGCCCCAAGGCACCTTGGTTGACCTGTTCGATCCACGCATTCACCCCAGCGGCATAAGAGGTGAGTGCCGCCTTGGTGCTAGCGTCTTGAGCATCCACGGACGACAGCGCGAGATCATAAAGATTTAGCCGCCGCATCAACTCATCAGTGCGCAGGGTTCTTGGGCCAAAAATTTCCGACAAGCGCCCCTGCACGGTGCGGCGCAGCAGGGTCATTTGCCACAAGCGGTCTTGGGCATGGGCAAAGCCAAGCGCATAGAAGGCGTCGTTGTCATTGGCGGCAAAGATATGCGGCACATCGGCATTGTTGCGCACGATTTCCAGCGGGGCAGAGATGCCCGCCACAGACCAAGTGGCATCATAGTCAGGCAATGACCGCGAGACGAAATAATAGACACAAGCCAGCCCCAGAACAGCCAAGCCAAG
Organism: Pseudorhodobacter antarcticus; assembly: GCA_945862465.1. Lineage (GTDB taxonomy): Bacteria > Pseudomonadota > Alphaproteobacteria > Rhodobacterales > Rhodobacteraceae > Stagnihabitans > Stagnihabitans antarcticus_A. The sequence continues at coordinate 32,191 of CAMAYO010000010.1, forward strand.
GCCAATGACCAAGGCGCGCAATGTCCATTGAAAGGCGGTCAGCATGGGCAATTTTTCCTTGGGCGGTCAGGGGTTTTGGGTCTTTTCAGGCGCTGCGCTTGACGCGCCCTGCGGAATGATCCTCTAGTCCAAACCGCAGCAGGGCACAATTGGCGAGGCGGGAAGAATGGCGAAACTGGCGTTTTTGGGCTTGGGGGTGATGGGCTTTCCCATGGCAGGGCATTTGGTGGCCAAGGGGCACAGTGTCACGGTTTACAACCGTAGCCCCGCCAAAGCCAAGCTTTGGGTCGAAAGGTATGGCCAAACCAGTGCGCCAACCCCCGCAAAGGCCGCTAAAGGGGCCGACGTGGTGATGGCTTGCGTGGGCAATGATGACGATCTGCGTGCGGTCTGTTTGGGACCAGACGGGGCGTTTGCGGGTATGGCCAGAGGGTCAATTTTTGTTGATCACACCACCGTCTCGGCCGAGGTGACGCGCGAATTGGGGGCCATTGCGGCCGACCAAGGCAAGGGCTTTGTCGATGCCCCGCTTTCAGGTGGCCAAGCGGGGGCCGAGAACGGCGTTTTGTCGATCATGTGTGGCGGGCAAGCAGACCACTACGCCCAAGTTGAGCCCATCTTGCAAAGCTATGCCCGCATCTGCCGCCTGCTGGGCGGGCCAGGATCAGGGCAATTGGCCAAAATGATGAACCAGATTTGCATCGCGGGCTTAGTGCAAGGCTTGGCAGAGGCTTTGGCCTTTGGCCAAAAGGCAGGGCTAGATGGGGCAGCGGTGGTCGAGGTGATCTCTCAGGGTGCTGCGGGCAGTTGGCAGATGGTGAACCGCCATAAAACCATGCTGGAGGATAAGTTCGACTTTGGCTTTGCGGTGGATTGGATGCGCAAAGATCTTGGAATTTGCCTGTCCACCGCTAATCAGATCGGTGCCAGCCTGCCTGTGACAGCGTTGGTGGACCAGTTTTACAAAGATGTCCAACGCATGGGCGGCCAGCGCAACGACACGTCCAGCCTGATCCGCCGCTTGAAGTGACAAGGTGGGCAGATTGCCCACCTTTTGCTTTCAATACCGCCTTACGGAATGATGCGGCTGTATTTGACGCCCTGCAGCGTGGCGCCTGCGATCAAGCCTTGTTGGCCAAAGATCAGCGCCACAACGGGATCAAGCTCTGTCGTGTCTTTGCCGATCGAAGCGCCCTGAGCGGGTGTGGCATATTCAATGCCAGCCCCCGCAGCCCACCCATTGCTGGAGCGGAACTTTTGCAGCGCATCCTCGGTCAGGAAGAAAATCGCATGAGCATATTGCTGCGCGCCGATCTGGAAGCCGAACGAGGCCGAGGTAGCCGAATAGTAATCCACCGTCATCCCGTTGATCTGCAAAGCACCGCGCCCATAGGCCCCGCCAAAGCCAAAGCCCGCTTCGGTTACCAACGGCATATACAGCACGCCCTTGGCGTTTTCGGTTAAGCTCTGTGCGCCCGGGTATTGGGTGAGCAGGTAGTCCTTGGTCGCTTCAACCCGCGCGTCAATTTTCTGGCCCGCGTTAGAATTCACGCCATTGCCCATGATGGCACTGTCACAGGCCGCAATCCCCAAAGAAGATGCGCCCAAAACGATAAAGTTGCGTCGAGAAATTGCCATGATACGCCTCACATTGCCCGGGGTCTGAAGCCCCTTGGCGCTAGGATAACAGGCCAAGGCCGCTTCGCCAAGCACTCTGCCAAACCCTGTCAACAAAAGCCCGTTAGCGGCAGGGTTGTTCAGCCTCTGGCGGAGATATTTGCGCAAGTATGAAAGGCACGTCACTGCGCCCGATTGCGAACCTGCAAGATCAGGATCAAGGCCAAGCTGGAAAACACCATCACCCCGCTCAGCAAAGGTAAGGGTGTGCCGTTAAAGGCTTGGCCGACCGGAATGGCCAAAAGTACGGAAGCCACAGTGGAGATGGCCGTGATAAGTGAAGAGGCAAAGCCCGCGATATGGCCCAAATTCTCCATCGCCAAAGCATTCAGATTGCCCATGGTAAGGCCCATCATGGCGAATATGCCAATGGCCCAGATCAGGAAAGCAGGGAAGGCGAGCGCGCCTAACGTGCCGCTGGCAAGGGCTGTCAGGATCACCAAGGTCAGTGCAACTTGGATCACATAAGTTGCCACCAGAACGCGGCGCATCCCCACCATGACCACGATGCGCGAATTCACAAACGAGCCGCTGATGGCACAAAGAGCGATCAGCGTGAACCACAAGGGAAAGCCCGCGGCGCGGTTGAAATACTGTTCAAAAATCCCTTGGATCGACGACAGCGTTGCAAAAAGGCAAGCCGAGGTCAGGGTTTGACAGGCGGTTGATATCAGTGCCACGCGGTGGCGGGCCAGTTCTTTGGCGGCAGCCCAAAGCAAACCGGTGCTTAAAGGGCGGCGCGCAGGTGGCGCTAAGGTTTCCGGTTGGCGCAGCCCAAGCCAAAGGTTTACCGCCAAGGCAAAGACCATAAACACCAAGAAGATATCGCGCCAGCCCGCCACCAGCATGACACCTTTTCCCAGCAACGGGGCCACGGCGGGCACAAGGGTAAAGATCATCATCACAAAGGACACGATCTTGGCCATATCGCGCCCTTTGAACAGGTCGCGGATCATAGCCGTGCCCACAGCCCTTGGCCCCGCCGCGCCAGCGCCTTGCAAGACCCGCGCAATCAGCAACGTTTCCAGCGAGGGGGCCACAAAGCACAGCGCGGTTGCCAGCAGATAGAGCGTGGCGCAGCCGATCAGCACAGGTTTGCGCCCAAAGGCGTCTGACAGCGGGCCAGAGATCAGTGTGCCTATTCCCATGCCCAAGACAAAGCTCGTCACCACCAACTGCGCCAGATTGGGCGCATCGGGGCTAAGGGCTGCGGCAATCGCGGGCAGGGCGGGCAGCATCGCGTCAATCGACAGGGCAACTGTCGCAAACAGCATGGCGTTCAGCGCCACAAACTCGCGTTGGGAAAGGGGCTTAAGCACTGGGCGCACCGTTTTCTTGCGCCATCCGCGCCAACTCACCAATCACCATACCCCACATATCGGGCGGTTGCGCGCCCGATAGCACATATTGGCCCGCGATCAGAAAGGTGGGCACAGCATTGACGCCTCTTTCGCGCGAATGCGCCTCGCGCTGTTGGATCAGGTCTAGATCGGCCTCGGAAGCCAGCAGGCGCTGCACCACGACGCGGTTTAGACCCGCCTCGGCCCCCAGATCCTCCAGCACAGTCAGATCCCCAATATCGCGCCCTTGCACCCAATAGGCGCGCATAATGGCAGATACCATCGCAGCTTGAAGCCCCTCTAGCCCCGCCCAATGGATCATTCGATGCGCGTTCAGCGTGTTGGGAATGCGTTGGGGCACATCAGGGTCCATCACAACGCCGGCTTCTGCCGCCATATCTTCGAAATGCTGGTGAATTTGCGCCAGCTTTTCCGTGCCACCAAACCGCGCGGCCAGATAGTCGCGCTTGGGCACACCTTCGGCCACCATCTCGGGGTTTAACTGGAACGGATGCCATTCAATGTCAAACGGATGATCGGGATGCGCCTCAAGCGCGCGTTCCAGATTGGCCTTGCCCAGATAGCACCACGGGCAGATCGGGTCTGAAAAGATGTCAAGCTTGACCATAGCGGCCCCCATTCCATTTGCCCGCCCTCTGTCACCACGCAGGGCGCCTTGGTCAAGGCTTAAAAGGCTTTGTCCTTAGGCCGCAGCGCCAGCCAGATCAGCGCGCCACCCGCCAGCACCAAGAAGGGCAACATGGCCAAGTTCACCGCCTGCCAGCCCGCCTGCACCGACCCGCCCGAGCAGTTCATCAACCCACCAGAAGAGAAGCTGGCCAAGGTGACACCGCCGAACACCAAAAAGTCGTTCAACCCCTGCATTCGCCCACGCTCTTCGGCGCTATGCGCGCTGGTCAGCATGGTGGTGGCACCGATAAAGCCAAAGTTCCAGCCTACACCCAGCAAAATCAGCGCGATGTAGAAGTTTTCAAGCTGCACACCTGCCATGGCGACAAAGCCTGCGCAGCCCAAGATCACCAACCCAATGGCCATCACCCGCTCCACCCCGATGCGGGCAATCACATGGCCGGTGAAGAACGACGGGACAAACATGGCAAGCACATGGGCTGTTACAACATTGGCGGCATCTGACGTTTGAAAACCGCACCCCACCACCGCCAACGGCGAAGAGGTCATCACCAAATTCATCAGCGCATAAGACACGGTGCCCACAATCACCGCGACCAGAATGCGCGGCGTGCGCAGCATTTCCATCCGGGTTCGCCCGCCTGCAGCGCCCGAACGTGCGGTTGGCTTGGGGATATTCAACCCAGCAAACAAGAACACGCCCACAAGGTTTAACCCGATCACAGCCAAATAGGTTCCCATGAAGGGCACAGCCATGCTTTGCGCCGTGATTTTCACAAGTTCAGGCCCCACAACCGCCGACAGCAAGCCCCCCGCCATGACCCAAGAAATGGCCTTGGGTCGAAAAGCATCCGATGCGCTGTCCGCCGCTGCAAAGCGGAAAAACCCTTGGGATGATTGGTAGATGCCACTTAAAAACGCGCCTACCAGAAAAATCGGAAAAGACGCAATTGACAGCCCGTAAGCCGCAACGCCGCCCCCCAAAGCCCCGCCCAGCGCGCCGACAACAAAGCCCACCCGCCGCCCAAACCGCGCCATCAGCGCCGAAAGCGGGTTGGCCGACAGCATCGATCCAATCACCATCACGCTGATCGACAGCGTGGCAAAACAGGCGTTGGGCGCTAACTGCTTGCCAGCCAACCCGGCCACGACGAAGATCATCGGCATCTGCGCGCCCAGAATGGCCTGGGCAGCCACCAGCACCATCACATTGCGGCGGGCTGGGCCATCGGTGTCTAAAATGGGAAGGGGTTTATCCATGGGAAGAAGCGGTATGGGACGCTTTGCGTCAGAGCAAGGACGAAATATCGGGTTGGGATCAGATTTTCGGCGAAATTTCATCCCAGCTTTGCGCATCTATGGACGGGCCCTTTGATCGGCCGGATCATCCACGGGCCTGACTGTGTGGCAGAAGGGGCCGCATGGTTGGCCGCCCGTGATCTGGTGATGCAGCATATTCTGTCACAAACGGGGCCCTTGCCTTTGCGCCGCGTGGCAGAAGGGTTTGGCGCTTTGCTTTACGCCATTCTGGGCCAGCAGGTCTCGGTCGCCTCGGCCCGCGCGCTGTGGGCGCGGCTTGAAGCCGCAGGTTTGACAGGGGCAGATCGGATCTGCGCCACGGCAGAGGAAGACTTGCGCGGATTGGGCCTGTCGCGGCAAAAGGCGCGCTATGCCAAGGCGTTGGCCGAGGCAAAGATTGATTATGCTGCCCTCAGTATTTGCCCTGACGCGCAGGTCATCGCCACGTTGACCGCCGTTACGGGCATTGGCCAGTGGACTGCCGAAATCTATGCGATGTTTGCGCTTGGCCGCGCTGATGTTTTCGCCAGCGGTGATCTGGCCCTGCAAGAGGGGGTGAGGATTGCCTATGGTCTGCCCAATCGGCCAACATCCAAAGCCATGGCCCAGATAGCGCAGCAGTGGAGCCCGTGGCGTGCTGTTGCCGCCCGCGCCCTTTGGTCTTACTACGCTCTGGCAAAAGCGCGTGAGGGTATCGGGTGAGCAGAGTGTTACGATTCGGCCGCAAGGCGGCACTTTCGGGGCAGGCAAAAAGCTTGGTTATCTTTGTGCATGGCTATGGTGCGGATGGGGCTGATCTTCTTAGCCTTGCAGATGTCTTGGGCCCGCATCTTCCCAACACGGCCTTTGCAGCCCCAGATGCCGCCGAACGTTTGCCGGGCGCACCCTTTGGGCGGCAGTGGTTTCCCATTCCACGCTTTGACGGATCCAGCCATGCGCAAGCAGCGACAGGTTTGGAAAGGTCAGCACAAGACCTGAGCGAGTTTGTCGATCAACGCTTGGCTTACGAAGGCTTGGGCCCCCAAGCTGTGGCCTTGGTGGGTTTCTCTCAAGGTGCAATGCTTAGCCTTCACATGGCCCCGCGTCGCGCCGAACCCATCGCCGCTGTCATCGCCATTTCGGGCCAATTGCTGCAACCCGAACGCCTTGCGGCCGAAACCAGCGCCAAGCCACCCGTTCTGGTGATGCACGGCGACCGGGACGAGGTTGTCCCATTCCCCGAAATGACCGCCACCTGCAACGCTTTGGTGGGGGCGGGCTTTGAAACCTATGGGCACGTCATGGAAGGCGCGGGCCATACGATCGCCCAAGACGGCTTGGCCACAGCTTTGGCCTTCCTGACCAAGACCCTGCCAAACTGACGGGCTGTGGCCCCCCGCACCCCGCCCAATTTCATATGTGCCCAAATATCCCCGCCGGAGGCGAAGCTGTCAGCCTTGCCCGCCGTTGGCCAGATAGGCCGCACAACCGGTGAGGGCGGCATAATCATCCTCCACCACCCAGACCGGAAAGCTCGACAAGAAACTGGCAAAACGCCCCTTGTCCGTCAGCGCTGCCGCCAAGCCCATCTCGGCCATATAGGGTGTCAAGGCGCGGGCCATGCCGCCGATCAAGAAGATGCCGCCATAGGGCAGGTGGGTCAGGGCCAGATTGCCCAAGGTCGATCCCAGGATATGGATGTAAAGCTTGGCTGCTTCCCGCGCCAAAGCCTCGCCCTTGGTCAAATCCGCCATGATCTGGGCCGAGGTGTGGGCGCGCAGGTGGCCCGCCTCTTGGGTGACAAAGGCATAGACATGCTCTAACCCGCGCCCCGCAAGCGCGTCTTCCACGCCCGCAAAGCCATGCGCATCGGGGCCATAGGTTTCGATAAACTGCGCCAAGGCCAGATCGCGCGCGCTGCGGATGGGCATCGAGACATGGCCGCATTCCGACGGTGGAACAACACGGCCCCAAGGGGTGTTGTGCACAGGGGCCGCATTCACCCCCGTGCCCAAACCCACCACCAGCATCGCGGCATTGGGCACGGCTGACCCTGCCACCACTTCGCGCAGGTAACTGGGGGCAATATGGCTTAACGCTTGCCCCTGTGCTTGCAGATCGTTCAGGATCGCAACCTTGGTGGCCCCTGTGGCGCGGGTCAGCTGCGCGTGGTCGATCACCCAAGACAGGTTGGTCATCTCGGCCACGCCGTTGCGCACAGGGCCAGCAGCGGCGATACAAGCGCCTTCAACGCTGGCAATCCCTGCTTCGGCCAAATAGCGCTTTAGAATCGGTTCCAAACTGTCAAATTCGGCGTTTGAGAACTTGGCAATCGAACTTGGCCGCACCACTTTGCCGTCGGCCAAGGCCACGCGCGTGTTGGTGCCGCCGATGTCGGCAAGGATGGCTGTCATAGGTCACCTTTGTCAGTCGGGGCCAGTCTTGGCAGGCCGGAATGGCAGAATTGCCCGTCTTTTGGCCTTTTCACCCCCCAAGGCACAAGACCAAATCGCGCACAAACCCTGCATTTTGCGCTTCAGACAGGGTTTGAAACCTGCAGCCGCCCGTGCCAAGACTGCAGGCCTAGGTTTGGAGGATGACATGGTCACAGTTACCGCAGATATGGTCGAGGCGTTTCAACGCGATGGAGTCGTGTTGATCAAAGGTCTTTGGAAAGACTGGGTGCCCCAGATCACGGCAGGGATCGAGCGCAATATGGCAGCCCCCGGGCCTTATGGGGCGGAAAATCTTAAACCCGGGGAAGCGGGGCGGTTTTTTGATGATTACTGCAATTGGGAGCGGATCCCCGAATTTCGCGATGTGATTTATAACTCGGATGTCGCCAAGGTGGCGTCCAGCCTGATGCAAAGCCCGCGCGTTCAGATATTCCACGACCATGTGCTGGTCAAAGAACCCGGCACCGCCAAGCCCACGCCGTGGCATCAAGACGGGCCCTATTATTTTGTTCAAGGCCGCCAAACGATCAGTTTTTGGAGTCCGGTTGACCCCGTCACCGACGCGTCACTGCGCTGTGTTGCGGGCAGCCATCTTTGGCCGAAAGAGGTGCTGCCCAAGCGCTGGCTGTCAGACACGTCATTCTACCCTGACCCTGACAAATATATGCCCGTCCCCGACCCCGATGCCGAAGGGATGCGCGTGATGGAGTGGCCTATGGAACCGGGCGATGCTGTGGCCTTTGATTACCGCACCCTGCACGGCGCACGCGGCAACGAGGCGGGCACCCGCCGCCGCGCCTTTTCGTTGCGCTTGGTAGGGGAAGATGCCCGCTATGTCGAACGGCCGGGCAAAACCTCTCCACCCTTTCCAGGGCATGACATGGTGGCCGGGCAGCGTTTGCGCGAGGATTGGTTTCCCGTGCTTCTGGGCGGTTAAGACGCCAGCGGGACTAAACCCCATGATCCTAGATCAGCTGCACCCAAGCCCGAGCGAGGGTCAGGCCATGAGCATCCGCCTGAAGGCCTTGGGTTAGTTCGCGTTGCGGCAGAACCTTGGCCCAACCGGGGTGCATTTTTTCGCTTAACTCGGGAAAGGTGCGTGCCCAGTCACGGGCGACAGCGCGCGAGGCTTCAAAATGAAACTGCATCCCGTAACCCGCCCGCCCAAACCGAAAGCATTGCACTCCCGCCACAGGCGAGGTGGCGAGATGCGTTGTGTTGGGGGGCAGGGTAAAGGTGTCGGAATGCCACTCAAAAATGTCGAATTGGTCGGGCAGGGCTCCTAAGACAGGATCATGGCGCGCTTCGGACCGCAAGCTTACCGAACACCAGCCGAATTCTTGCGCAATGCCCAAGTGGTTTTGCGCCCCCAACCCACGCGCAAACACTTGCGCGCCAAGACAGATGCCCAAGACGGCGATATCTGCCGCAGCACTTTGGGCCATCAGCGCGCCCAAGCGGGGCAGGTAGGGGTGGGTGTGATCGTCCAGCGCAGACTGCTCACCGCCAAAGCTGATCAGCGCATCGAAGCTGCCCGTTTCGGGCAGAACGCCATCGCGAAATGGGCGATAAATATCCACCAACGCGCCCACTTCGTGCAGCGCAACCCCCACCTGCCCGTGATGGGTGATCTTGGTATTTTCCACAATCGCCACCCGCATCGCCCGCCCTTTCGCAAAACCCCGCCAAACACCCTTGCCATTTGCCACGCGAAGTGAAAAGGGGAGCCGTCAAACGAACACTCCCGCCCAACCCAGATGGAGGCTCTCATGGAGATTCGCGAGGCATTGACCTTCGATGATGTGCTTTTGGTTCCAGCGGCCAGTTCGGTGCTGCCGTCTGATGCGGATACGTCAACTTTTGTTACGAAATCCATCCGGATGAACATACCCCTTTTGTCCTCAGCGATGGACACTGTGACCGAAGCGCGCATGGCGATTGCTATGGCGCAAGCGGGCGGGATTGGGGTGATCCACCGCAACCTTGACCTTGACGCGCAGGCCCGTGAAGTGCGCCGCGTAAAGCGGTTTGAAAGTGGCGTGGTTTATGCGCCCATCACGCTGCGCCCCGATCAAACCCTTGCTGACGCCAAGGATTTGATGGACCGCTATAATATCACGGGCTTTCCGGTCGTTGATGCGCAAAACCGCGTGGTGGGCATTGTGACCAACCGCGATATGCGCTTTGCCAGCGACGATCGCACCCCTGTGAGCACCATGATGTCCTCGGACAATCTGGCTTTGCTGCGCGAACCGATTGACCGCGCTGCGGCCATAGGCCTGATGAAACAGCGTCGGATTGAAAAGCTGCTCGTGACCGATGCGCAGGGCCATCTGACGGGGCTTTTGACGCTGAAAGACACTGAGCAATCAGTTCTCAACCCGCACGCCTGCAAAGACGAGATGGGCCGCCTGCGCGTCGCTGCCGCCACAACCGTCGGCGATGCGGGCTTTGAACGCAGCCAAGCCTTGATCGAAGCGGGCGTGGATATGGTGGTGATTGACACAGCTCATGGCCATTCGGAAGGCGTTGCGCGCGCGGTGGAGCGGATCAAGCGGCTGTCCAACACCGTGCAAGTCATGGCGGGCAATGTCGCCACGGGCGAAGCGACGCGGGCCTTGATAGGTTCTGGCGCGGATGCGGTGAAGGTGGGCATTGGCCCCGGCTCGATCTGCACCACGCGGATTGTGGCGGGGGTAGGTGTTCCGCAACTGACGGCCATTATGGATGCCGCAAGGGCTGCGGGCGATGTTCCCGTGATCGCAGACGGTGGCATCAAATACTCCGGCGATTTTGCCAAGGCGATTGCGGCGGGCGCGTCTTGCGCCATGGTTGGCAGTGCCATTGCCGGCACCGACGAATCGCCGGGCGAGGTGATTTTGTGGCAGGGCCGAAGCTATAAGGCCTATCGCGGCATGGGATCATTGGGCGCTATGGCGAGGGGCTCGGCCGACCGATATTTCCAAAAAGACGCAGCTTCCGACAAGCTGGTGCCTGAAGGGATCGAGGGGCAGGTGCCGTACAAAGGTTCTGCTGCCGCTGTCGTTCATCAGATGGTTGGGGGATTGCGGGCTGCCATGGGCTATACCGGTTGCGCCACCATCGCCCAGATGCGCACCGATTGCAGCTTTGTGAAGATCACAGGCGCAGGGCTGAAGGAAAGCCATGTGCATGACGTGCAAATCACCCGTGAAAGCCCCAACTATCGCGTGGGTTAAGCCCGTTTTGGTGCCCTACTGCCGCAAAAGGAGCTTGGCTTTATGACACCCGCTGCCCGCCTGTCTGCCGCGATTGAGGTTTTGGACGCGATCCTTCTGGGCCAAGCGCCCGAAATGGTGCTGACCAACTGGGGCCGCGCCAACCGCTTTGCGGGGTCAGGTGACAGGGCCGCGATCCGCGATCTGGTCTATGATGCGCTGCGGTGCAGGGCTTCGTTTGCAGCCCTTGGCGGTGGGCTTACGGGGCGAGGCTTGGTGCTGGGGGGCGTGCGGGCGGCAGGTTTGGAGGAAGGTGCGCTGTTCAGCGGCGATGGCCATGCGCCGCCCAAGGTGACATCTTTGGATGAGGGGCACATTCCCCAAGGCTTCGACGCTGTGGATTGCCCGCCTTGGCTTGGCCCAAAGCTAGAAGCAACCTTAGGCGCGGATTTCAAACCCACTTTGACTGCCCTGCAAAGCCGCGCACCGGTGTTCTTGCGTGTTAATCTGGCCCGCCTCACGCGCGAGGCGGCGATGGCGGGTTTGGCGGCAGAGGGGATTGCCACCAAGCCGGTATCTTGGGTGCATACAGCGCTGGAAGTCACTGATAACGCACGCAAAGTGCAAGCGACTGAGGGCTACCAGACGGGGCTGGTCGAGTTGCAAGACGCCTCAAGCCAAGCTGTTGTTGCGGGCCTTTACCTTACCCCCAATGCCAAAGTGTTAGACTATTGCGCGGGCGGCGGTGGCAAGGCTTTGGCCCTAGCTGCGCGCGGTGCCAAGGTTTGGGCACATGACGCCTTTCCAGCCCGCATGGCGGACCTGCCGGCAAGATCATCGCGTGCGGGGCAGCGGATCATGATCACGGCCGACCCTGCTGATACCAAGCCTTACGATGTTGTGCTGACCGATGTGCCCTGTTCGGGATCAGGGTCATGGCGGCGCGATCCGGCGGGCAAATGGGCCTTGACCGAGGCGCGTTTGGCTGACCTGTGCGCCTTACAAGCCCAAATCATGGACGATGTCGCCCCCCTCGTGCGGCACGGCGGAACGCTGGCCTATGCCACCTGTTCGCTTCTTGCCGAAGAGAACGAGGCGCAGGTTGCTGCCTTTTTGGGCCGCCATGCGGGCTGGATCGCCAAGACCCAAAAGAGGTTTTCCCCGCTTACAGGCGGCGATGGATTCTTTTTGGCAACTTTGACGCGAACCTAGGTAAATTTTACATCTTAAGGTTGTTCACAGACCTCAACTGCGCCAAAACAGGGCGGCGGTTAAGGCAGATTTAACTTTTTTGAATCGATTGTAAGCAAAGATGATTCCCTAGGGGGGTAAGGTGGCAGGATCTATCGCGATCCCGACAAAAGTTTCGGCGCTGAAGCTATGGCTGACGCCGTCGTTTGGCTTGTTGGCGGCAGCGTTGGTCAGTGCAACGGTGATGGTCTTTTCCCCTGTCGCTGAAACCCGCGCGGGGGCTTGTATTGCCGCCTTGACCTTTTGTTTTTTGATCTTGGGTTTAAAGGCACGCAAATGGCTGGAAGCGCGCGATCTATCGCAAAGTTGCAAGGTGTTGCGCTGCGTGATCGGCAAAGACCCGACACCCTGCATTTTGACCGACGACCAAGGGATCATCATCTGCCAAAACGAAACAGCTCAGGGGCGGTTTCAAGTGGCCGATGGTCTGCCTTTGGCCATGGCGCTAAAGCTGCATTTCGCCTCTCCAGCCGAAGTTGTGTTGCGCTTGTTAAGCCAGAGTGTTCGGGCGGGATCAGTACAAGAACAGGTGGTCAGTACCGGCCGATATCTGCGTTTGTCAGCGCTGCAGTTGACCCCGGATAAGGTTTTGTGGCGTTTTGACGAGATCACCTCAGACACATTATCAACGGAAGCCTATGGCGCATTAACTTTGCCCATCCTGACGGCGAATGCTGAAGGATCGGTTCAAACGGCCAATGCTGCCATGGTTCAATTGCTGGGCAACATGCCAAAACATTTGGATCAGATTTTTGGTCTACCCAATCCCATCTCTGGCGAGGAACTTGACGTTTTGACCCAACAGGGCCCGATCCGGGCAACGGTGCTAGAACTTGCAGGGCCCCAAGGCCAGCGTGAGATTTACCTGTTGCCGCCCGGTTCTGAAAATGACGTTGTTCCATCTTTGGCCGAGTTTGAAACGGTTCCCGTGCCCTTGGTCAAATTCAGCGCCAAAGGGAAATTGATCGTTGCCAATGCCTCGGCAAGGGGCCTTTTAAGAGAGCCAGACGCCAAAGGTCTGATGTTTCACGACCTTTTCGAAGGTTTGGGCCGCCCAGTTGCGGATTGGTTAGATGACATTGCGCAAGACAGAAGCCCCTCCCGATCAGAGGTGTTGCGCGCGCGCGGGCTTGAGGGCGAGGTGTTCTTGCAAGTGACCCTGCGCCGTGTCACCGAAAACGGACAGCGCGGCGTTTTGGCGGTGTTGCAAGATGCCACGGCGCTGAAGACGCTTGAGGCACAGTTTGCCCAAAGTCAGAAAATGCAAGCCATTGGCCAGTTGGCGGGTGGTGTTGCGCATGATTTCAACAATCTGCTCACGGCCATTTCCGGCCATTGCGATCTTTTGCTGCTGCGCCACAGTCGCGAGGATTTTGACTATCCTGATCTGGTCCAAATTCACCAAAATGCCAATCGCGCCGCCGCCTTGGTGGGCCAATTGCTGGCCTTTTCACGCAAGCAAACGCTGAAGCCTGAACGATTGGATGTGGCAGAGATTCTGTCAGATTTGGCGCATCTGTTGAACCGCTTGGTGGGTGAAAAGGTGCAATTGCAGCTATACCATGCCCTTTGTTTGGGGTCTATCAGGGCCGATAAGCGCCAATTGGAACAGGTCTTGATCAACCTTGTGGTCAATGCCCGTGACGCCATGCCGGGGGGCGGGGTAATAAGGATCACCAGTGAATCTGTCAGTTTGCTTGCGCCGTTAGAGCGTGACAATGCCACTGTGCCCGCTGGCGATTATGCCGTGATCCATGTGGCCGACACTGGAACAGGCATTCCGGCCGATCTTTTGACCAAAATCTTTGAACCTTTCTACACCACCAAAAAGTTGGGCGAAGGCACGGGCTTGGGCCTGTCGACCGCTTACGGCATCGTCAAACAATCTGGCGGGTTTATTTTTGTGGATTCGCAACTGGGGCAGGGGACCACCTTTCACCTATATTTCCCCCTGCACTCTGGCCCGATAGAGGGAGCAGAGCCACCGCTGGTGAAGAAACCACTTTTGCGCCAAGGCGAAGGCGTGGTGTTGTTGGTAGAGGATGAGGCCCCCGTGCGCGCTTTTGCCAGCCGCGCCCTGCGCCTGCGGGGCTATACTGTGCTAGAGGCTTCGACCGCCGAAGACGCCCTGACAACCTTGGCCGACCCATATCTGCAGGTGGATCTTTTCGTCACCGATGTTGTCATGCCGGGGTTGGATGGCCCCTCTTGGGTGACCCGCGCGCTGCAAGAAAGGCCTCATGTGAAGGTGATCTTCATGTCCGGCTACGCTGAAGAGGCGTTGTCCGAAACGCAGGCGCGTATTCCCAATTCGGTCTTTTTGGCCAAACCATTTTCGCTCAGTGATCTGACAGCCACGGTGCAAGCGCAGTTGCAATAGGCGGCTTAACGCACGCCCTCAATTGGCCCCGTGGCCCTGCCGTGGATGAATTGTTGCAGGTAAGGGTCTGACGCTGCATCCATTTCCGCCACAGGCCCCGTCCAGCGGATCACCCCATCGTGGAGCATTGCCACTTGGTCGGCAATGGCGCGGACGGAGGACATATCATGGGTGATGGCCATCGCGGTAGACCCCATTTCCACCACAATCTCGCGGATCAAAGCGTTGATCACACCCGACATGATCGGATCAAGCCCCGTGGTCGGTTCGTCAAAAAAGATCACCTCGGGGTTGGCGGCAATGGCACGGGCTAGACCCACGCGTTTTTGCATGCCGCCCGACAATTCCCCGGGGAACAGATCGGCCACCGCGGGTTTCAACCCAACCCGACGCAGCTTTTCAATGGCGACAGCGCGGGCTTCGTCTTTGGGCATGGCTTTGGCACCGCGCAGCAGGCGAAAGGCGACATTCTCCCACACGCGCAGCGAGTCGAACAAAGCGCCGCCTTGAAACAACATGCCAAACCGCGCCAAAAACGCATCGCGGTCACCGCGTGTGACATCTTGACCCTCAAGCGAGATGGTTCCGGCATCGGGCGCCACCAACCCCAGCACGCATTTCAGCAGCACCGATTTGCCGGTGCCGGACCCGCCGATGATCACCATGCTTTGTCCCTTGGGGATCGTTAAATCCACCCCGCGCAAAACGCGGTTGGGGCCAAAGGATTTGTGCACGCCCGACAAGGTGATCATGATGTGAAAAACAACCCCGTCAGCACGTAATTGGCCGCCAAAATCATGACAGAGGCCGCCACCACCGCAGCCTTGGTCGCAGCCCCCACGCCTTGCGCGCCGCGCCCTGAGTTCATGCCGAAATAACAGCCCATCAGCGCCACGATAAAGCCGAATACAGCCCCTTTCACCAAGCCCGACCCTACATCCCAGACCTCCAGAAAGTCATTTGTGTTCTGGATATAGGTTGCCGAATTGAACCCCAGTTTGGTGACCCCAACCAACCAACCGCCGCCAATGCCAATGCTGTCGCCAACGGCGACCAGTATTGGAACGGCGAGTGTGGCTGCCAACACGCGCGGCACAGTCAGGTATTTCATCGGATGGGTCGACAGGGTGACCAAGGCGTCAATCTGCTCGGTGACTTTCATCGTGCCGATCTCGGCCGCGATCGAAGAGGCGACCCGTGCTGCCACCATCAAACCACCCAAAACCGGCCCCAATTCCCGCGCCATGCCGATGGCGACGATCTGGGGCACAACGGCCTCGGCACTAAAGCGCGCGCCGCCCGAATAGATTTGCAACGCCAGTGCGCCGCCGGTGAAAAACGCCGTCAGCCCCACGACGGGCAAGGAAAACCACCCGATTTGCAGCAAGGCTATCGCAAACTCCCGCCCGTAGAACGGCGGAGTGAGAAGGTGACGGATGGTGTCCGCCGCAAACAGCGCAACACGGCCAAAGGCCGCAAGCACGGCCAGAACGGGGCGACCTATCTGGGCAAGGGTGCGGGCGATCATCCTAGGGTTCCGATAAAGCGGCGGTCTAACCTTGCGGCAAGACGGGTTAAGATCTCATAGCCTATCGTGCCCGCCACCTTGGCCAAATGATCCAGTGTTTGGTGCGGGCCTATCAAATCAAGCGAAACCGGCACATGGGTCAGGTGCGACACATCGACCGTGATCATATCCATCGACACGCGCCCCACCACCGGGCAGGGCACATCGCCCGCCCAAAGCGTGGCGCGGCCTGACAAGGCGCGGATAATGCCATCGGCATAGCCGCCTTGAACCGTGGCAATCAAACTGTCTTGCGGCGCTGTCCAAGTGGCGGAATAGCCAACAGTTTCCCCCTTGGCCACCATCCGCGTCTGGATCACGGGCAAAGACAGGGCAACAACAGCCTGTGCCGCATCAAAAGGCTGGCCGCCATAAAGGCCAATGCCGGGGCGGGTCAGGTCAAAGTGATAAGCTGGCCCCAGCAAAATGCCCCCGGTGGCCGACAGGCTGCGCGGCACACCGGCACCATCGGTCATCGCGTGAAAATTGGCCAGTTGCTGGGCGTTCATGGGATGATGCGGGTCATCGGCGCAGGCCAGATGCGACATCAAGATATCAGGCCCCGCATCCAGCACAAAGGGGGCCGCAGCCTCCCATTCTGCCGGTTCCATGCCAAGGCGGTTCATGCCCGTATCCAACTGCACGCCAAAGGCGTGGCTGGGCAAAGTTTCCAAATGGCGGGTGATCTGTTCGACCGAGTTGAGCATCGGCGTCAGATCACAATCGCGGATCAGCGCCGCATCGCCCGCCATATGCCCCGACAGCACGTTGATCTGTGGGCCAGCCCCCAATGCCTGCCGCGCGCGCGCGCCTTCTTCTGCCGCCGCTACAAAAAAGCGCCGCGCTCCGGCTTTGGCAAGGCAGCGCACCACAGCCTCAACCCCCAGCCCATATCCGTCAGCCTTAACAACCGCAGCCGTTTGCACGCCGGTGGCCGAGACACGGTCCAACGCCCGCCAATTGGCGGCCAAAGCAGTCATATCAAGGGTTAGGGTTGCAACCGCCATGGCGGGGGTTTTGACAGGCAGGCGCGTAGGGTCAAGGGAAAAAGTGCCGCCGATTGGACCAAGCCCCCTCGTAAGCGCAGGATGGCGGGATTATGTAAGCGGGAAGGAGAGCGTTATGCCTCATTCCCACGCCAGCACCAAACCGACACATCACAGCCATGCCTATGCTGGCCCCCTTGACTGGGGCCTGATCCTAACAGGCTTAACCCTTCTTGGTCTTGGGATTGCCAGTTTTTCCACCTTTGTGCTGCCCTTGCCGCTTTGGGCGCTGAACGGGGCCTTGATTGGGGCCTATCTGGCAGGGGGTGTTCCTGCAGCACTCTCAGCCCTGCGGGAATTGTTTGGCAAGTTTCGGCTGGACATCGACCTATTGATGGTTGTGGCCGCCCTTGCCGCTGCGGCCGTGGGTGGGGCGCTAGAGGGGGCTGTGCTTTTGGCACTTTTTTCGCTGTCTGGCACGCTGGAACATCGCGCCTTGGGCAAAGCCCGCCGCGCGGTTGAGGCATTGATGGCCCTGCGCGCGGACACGGCGTTGCGTCTGTCAGACGGGGAGGTCGAGGAAGTGCCCGCAGCCCTTTTGCAACCGGGCGATCTTGTGGTTTTGCGCCCCGGTGCACGGGTTCCGGTGGATGGGACTTTGGTGCAAGGCATGGGTGAGATTGATGAAAGCACCATCACGGGAGAATCTATGCCCGTGGCCAAAGATGCTGGCGCGCAGCTTTATGAGGCGACGGTAAACTTGAACGCTGTCCTGACCATGCAAGTCTCACGCCGTCTTGATCAATCCACGGTGGCGCGCATGATCACTTTGGTGACTGAGGCGCAGGGGATGAAGGCCCCTTCGGAACGCTTCAGCGATTGGTTCGGGCAGCGCTATACGGTGGCGGTGCTGCTGGGCGCCGTGGGTGCTTATGGCGTTTCGCTTTGGCTGGGCACGCCGCAGCAACAGGCACTTTATCAGGCGGCCACGCTGTTGGTCGCAGCTTCGCCCTGTGCGGTGGTGATCTCGGTTCCTGCGGCGATCCTGTCAGCGCTGTCGGCAGCGGCGCGTGGCGGGGTGTTGTTCAAAGGCGGTGCAGCGCTGGAGCGGTTGGCTGCGGTGAAAACCTTTGCCTTTGACAAAACGGGCACTCTTACAACGGGCCGGGCCGAGGTGACGGGGGTTGTCTCGCTGATGGGGGAAGAGGCGGGGTTTTTGCGCTTGCTGGCAGGGATTGAGGCGCAGTCGGAACATCCCATTGCAGGGGCTTTGCGCCGCGAAGTGGCCAAGCGCGGCCATCACCCGATCCTTGTGACCGATGTGCAGACCTCGCCGTCAGAAGGCATCACAGGGCGCGACGATCAAGGCCCGCTGTGGGCTGGTAATCCGCGCATGGTTGAACGCATGGGGGCGGCGCTGGACCATGTGCTTTTGGCCGATCTGCAAGCCAGCCCGCAAACCGTGGTCTATTTGGGCCGCGAGGCGCAGGTTTTGGGGGCGATCTCGGTGGCCGATCAACCACGCGCCACGGCAAAACAAGGAATTGCGGCGTTGCGTGCCTCTGGCGTCACCCAGATTGTTATGATGACAGGCGACCGCCGCGCCGTGGCGCTGCGTATTGCGGATCAATTGGGTATTAAACCAGAAGAGGTTCACGCCGACCTTTTGCCCCAAGACAAGGTGGCGCTGGTGGATCAGTTGGAAAAGCGGGGTTCTGTGGCCTTTGTGGGCGATGGGGTGAATGATGCGGCCGCCTTGGCCCGTGCCGACGTGGGCATTGCTATGGGGGCTGCGGGTTCGGAAGTGGCGCTGCAGGCCGCGGATGTGGCGCTTTTGTCCGAAGACATGGCCCGCCTTGCTGCCGCCCACCGCTTGGCGCGCCGCACCTTGCGGATCATCCGGCAAAACTTGAGCTTTGCCATCGGGGCCATGCTGGTTCTGGTCACATCTGGACTGTTCTTTCACCTGCCCCTGCCGCTTGCAGTTCTGGGCCACGAAGGTGGCACGCTTTTGGTTGTGCTGAACGGTTTACGTCTGTTGGGCGACCCCATTCGCACGGCCTAAGGGGGCCGCATGACTGGCGGCCTTGGGCTTTCATACTTGCTCACATATCCCAGGGTTCGGGGCAGCGCCCCGGGGGATCAGCGCGCCGTTTGCTGCAAAAGCGCTGTGATGATCCGCACCGCGACCCTGCGGTTGGCGCGTTCGTCACTGCCCGTGGGCACCAGCAATTCGCTTTCCCCATAACCTTGCACCACCAAGTTTTCCGGCGGCACATCGAAATACTCGGTCAGCGCCTTGGCCACCGATTCTGCCCGCCTGTCAGACAGCGCAAGGTTCGAGGCCGCTGAACCCACAGCATCCGTATGGCCTTCGATCAAGAACACCTCGTTGGGATTCTCTGCGATCAAGTCCGTGATCAATTGTCCCAACTTGTTCAAACGGGCCGCTTCGCTTGGCTCTACCCCGGCAGAGCCAGAGGCGAAGGTGATCGTGTTCATGGTGATCGTGGGTGCCAAATCGCGAACCTGCGGAATGGTGCGGATCTGCCGTAGAGAGAATTTGCGGCCCAAGTCTTCGATATCTGCTGCGGCCATTGCGGCCCGCAGGGCGGCGTTTTGATCCTCAAGTTCAATTATCGTGCGGTTGGGCCTTGGGCGGGGCAGGTCGCGCACATCCACCCAGATTTCGGGCTGCATATCGTCGATCAAGATCGTGGCATGCCCATTGTCATCATAGGCCACGCGCTGCAACACGCGGCCCGAAGCGTCGCGGATTGTGGTGATTTGGCTGCCATCAGCGCGTTCCACAATCACACGGGTTGACCCATCGCGGAAGGTTTGCGTGGTGACAGTGGATCCGGGTTCGCGCAACAATGCGTTGTCGTCCTTATAGACCACATAGCTGCCGTCATATTGCCGCACGACCACGCGGTCGCCTGTGTTGGACACAACTTGCTGGCGGTTGTCGTTGATCATGGCGCCAATCACCAAGGCGCCCAAGGCGACAAGGCCGACCTTTTCCAAGTCTGACAGATGCGATTTCTTGTCAGTCCCGATCCGAACGGGGGCTGTCTCAAATTCTTGGTACGAGGTGCGCGTGACAGTTGTGGTCACTGTTTCGGTGGTCACCGTCACGCCAGCGGGTGGCGGGGCATCGGCTTCAGGCGCTGTTGTCAGGTCAGCCACGTCGGCTGCGGCCACTTGCATGGCGGGGGCCATTGGGGCGTCTGGGGTCGGTTCTGGGTTTGCCA
>CAMAYO010000011.1 GCA_945862465.1 Pseudorhodobacter antarcticus
CAACATATTGTGCCGATTATGGCAGCAGCCTTGCTGGCAAGCGGCACATCGCGCTTGATCGAACCAGAACCCTTGTATCACGCCCTCTCGCGGTTGTGGACCGCGGATACGCTCAAGGCCATCGGTGCCCCGCCCGAAACGGGGCTTGCCACCAAGACTTAACCCGCGCCCATCCCAAGCTTTCGCGCGCCGCCGTCTTTCACCCGTCGCAAGCCCGTGACAAACTCGGTCGCAATTTTGCCCAAAGGCCCCACCAAATGCGCCTTGCCCAATGTCTTTCAGGATCGCTGCGGCCTTCGGGCTGCGGTGGGTTGCGAGGTTGTCGAGGATCACGACGTCGCCCTTGTGCAAGGTCGGGGCCAGTTGGGTTTCGATATAGAGGTCGAAGAACTCCCGGTTCATTGCCCCGCCGATGACCCAAGGTGCGTCCAGCCTGTCGTGGCGCAAGGCGGCGATGAAAGTCTGAGTTTTCCAATGGCCAAACGGGGCGTGATCCACGAGCCGCGCCCTGCATTGGGACCATCTGGTCGTCTTGGCCATCTTCGTCTTGAGCGACGTTTCGTCGATGAAAGAAAGCCTCGTCAGCATGTTACGCATGAAGGGTTGGCGAAGGTTGATCCAGACATCGCGCGCCAGTGCGACATCAAGCTGCTTCTGCTCGATGGCGCGCAAGTCTTTTTTTGTGTGTCAGATCGAGGCTACGCAGCCGCCAGACCGAGACGCGGTGCGCCTCGACCCCAGGCCCGTCGCGCAGTTCGATCAACAGTTCATCAAGGGTCAGGTTACGCCTTTCCTTGATCCGCCACGCGATCCAGTCCACCACGCCCGCCAACTTGCCGTGCCCGCCGCCATTGCCCTGTGGCTTGGGCTCCAGCGAGCCGGTCGAGCGTTTCAAGATCGCCGTGACATTTACGAACTTGATCGAAACCCGGAACTGCGCCGCCGCAGCCCGATAAGTGTGGCCTTCCGCAACAAAATCAACGACCCACTGACGAAGTTGCATAGGAAGTGGTTTACCCATCAATGACCCCCAAAATCTGCCCCAAGCAGAGGGAATCACAAATCAGCCCCTTTGGGGATCCCGGATCGTAGTGGCCGCAACATGCTCTAATTGCAAGTTTCCCAGAGGACACAAGGAAAGCCAAAACGTTGGATAATACAAAAGCCACCGAAGCCCTCGCAAAGCACTGGTACGCCGCTTTGGATTGCTATACAGTAACTGGAAATACCTGTATGTCATTAATCTTACATTGCGCTTTCATCAATCTAGAGACTTGATGTGTGAAAGTACAAATGTTCAGCTTCACTCTTCTCCAGGAGACTACTCACTATGCTAAGACCAATAATTAACAAAGACAGTTTTCCCTTTTCCTCCATGCGGAAAGAAACTGTTGAAATTGACGGGTCAACCCTTGAAGTGACATCGATGGGGTCAGGTACGCCAGTTTTTTGCATTCATGGCGTGAACATTCACGACGCCTTCATTGCGCCGCTTTCAAGATTCTGCCCTGAAATCTTTAAATCTTACAGATTCTATTCAGTTTCCAGACTTGGCTATGGGTTATCGTCAGACTGTCCCGATGGGTATGATTTGGCGAAGGCTGTGGACCTTTACTTCAAGGCCATGGATAACCTGAACCTCTCAAATCCGCATTTGCTGGCTTATTCCTTTGGCGGAAACATCGCAATTCAGATGCTGATTGATCAACCTACCCGTTTCGCTTCGGCGGTATTTAGCGAGGCGTATTGGGTTGACGCGACATCCGTTGCAGAGAACATAGCTGCTTTTGTTGCAGCACAAGAGTTGTTTGCCGTTTCACCGCTTTTGGCTTCAATGAAATATCAAGAATTGATTTGCGGGAAAAGCTTTCACACTTATGTTGACTTTACCTGCAACCGTGAAGAAGTTAACGAGCATCTCCCGCGCGCGGCGGCAACAATGTCCAATGAAATGGAGCTTTTGAACGGATGGGCTTTTCCGAATTTCATTGAAACGGCACAAAGAGCCACTGGCCCAGCCTTGAACGTATTACTGGCGCTTGGCACTGACAGCGACAACTATTTGCCCGGCTTCCGGCATCGCCATAAGCTTTTGGAAAACTGGTTCCCCAATACACGCTCGATGATCTTGCCGAATACCAGCCACGCAATGCAATTGTCGAGTCCAAAGTTATTCGGCGATCAGTGTCAGATATTTTGGGACAGCCAAAGGGCCTAATAATCCCCGTTGAACTTGAAATATTCTGTTTGCAGCGCAACAAAACGGATTTCGCTGCAGGCAGAATAACACGCTAATATTTTGGCAATAGCTTGGTGATGCTAATTCCGGGGTTTAGGCTTCTTAGTTCTTCCGCTTGGTTCAACGCGTAAAATAGAAGGTCTCATCAGGTGTTGATTGAATGCGACTGCCAGTGTTTTAAAAATGCTCAGGTCAAGTCTTTTTCTAACAGTGGTATTTGCTTGGAGAGTGCCTGAGGGTCACGCCCAATTCGACTAAACACTCAGAAGTGCTGGCAGTTTTGGCCACAACTTCGCAGGCACATGGGGCGGAAAGGGCAGCGGCTTTCACTTAAAGCCGCCCCGCAACCGTCACCCTAAGGTGACGCTCTGGGAAATCTTGACGCTTGCCAGGCCACATCATTCTCCGCCATGCTAGGGCAGTTCAAAAACAGGAGCCATTTTATGGAAATCACCAGACGCGCAACCTTGGCAGGCTTAGGCGCTGCGCTCAGCCTTCCTTGGGTCAGGCCGTCCTATGCGGCGGCAGGGTCGGTGAACATATATTCCTGGGCAGAATACATCGGCGAAACCACCCTTGCCGATTTCGAAGCCGAAACCGGCATCACACCAATCTATGACACCTATTCCTCGTATGAGGATGGCGAGGCCAAGTTGCTGGCGGGCTCCACCGGCTATGATGTGGTCGATGTCGCCGGTCGTTCGATGCCGATGCTGGTGAAAGCCGGGCTGTTTGAAACGCTTGACCGCAGCCTTTTGCCACTGTGGTCAAACCTTGACCCCGACCTGCTGAAAATTCTTGATGCGTGGGATGCGGGCCTTGCACACTGCGCGCCCTATATGTGGGGCTCGGTCGGTTTTGCCTTCAACGTCGATCTGGTCAAGGCGCGCTTGCCCGATGTCGATTTGACCAATCTTGATACAATCTTCAAACCCGAAAACGCCGCGAAATTGGCTGATTGCGGGCTAAGCCTGCATGACAGCCCGCGCGATCTGATCCCGATTTTGCTGAAATATCTTGGGCTTGATCCGGATACGACCGATGTCAGCCAATATGACAAAGCCGCAACATTAGTCGCACCAATGCGCCAATATGTCAGGGCATTTGACAATGAAAATTACCTCAACGGGCTACCCAATGGCGAGGTGTGCGCCGTGATGGCATGGTCGGGCGATTATGCTGTGGCCAAGGCGCGCGCTGAAAGCGCAGGTCTAAGCCTGAACTTGGCCTATGCTGTGCCCAAAACAGGCGCGCCCTTGTGGTTTGACGTGATGGCCGTTCCGGTTGATGCGCCCAACAAGGCCAATGCCCATGCCTTTTTGAACTACCTGATGAAGCCCGAGGTCATTGCCAAATGCACCAACTTCATCGGCTATGCCAATGCCAACAAGGCCGCCAATGCCTTTGTTGACCCCGCCGTTCTGGCCGATCCGGCCATTTACCCCGATGCGGAAACGCAGAGCCGTCTTTGGGCCCCCAAGGCCCTAAACGAAGAGCAAGAACGCGCTTTGACCCGCATCTTCCAAGACATCAAATCTGGTTAATCACATGCCCAATCCCATCCGTTTTATCCCCACCGGCCCCGCTGGTTTTCTGACCGCAGCAGGTGCACCGCTTGCGACCGCCGAGCTGATCTCGGGCCAACCTGTAGGGCTGGATCATGCTTGGTATGAACAAGGCACGGTCAAGGCCGGTATCTGGCGTTCGTGCGGCTATACCGAGTTTTACGAAAGCTATCCCTGCGATGAATTCATGGTTGTCCTAGAGGGCGAAGTGACGGTGGAAAACGAAAGCTTTTCTGCCACCTACAAGGCGGGCGACAGCTTTTTGATTCCCAAAGGCTTTCGCGGTTTTTGGCGGCAACCGGGTGATATGCTGAAATATTACATGATCGTATCATGACGACGCACGACGAAGGCACTTATGATTACATCATCATCGGGGCGGGTTCGGCGGGTTGTGTGCTGGCCTATCGCTTGGGCGAAGACCCCAACACCCGCATTCTTGTGCTGGAAGCGGGCGGTGATGATCGCGCCGTGATGGTGCAAATGCCATCAGCCCTGACGATCCCGATGAACACCGCACGGTTCAACTGGGGCATGGTGACAGAACCCGAACCGGGCCTTGGCGGGCGGCAGATCAACCTGCCGCGCGGGCGGGGTTTGGGCGGATCGTCTTCCATAAATGGAATGTGTTGGGTGCGCGGCAACCCGATGGATTATGAATTGTGGGAAGCTTTGGGCGCCGATGGCTGGCGCTGGTCGAACGTGCTGCCCTATTTCCAACGGCTGGAATCGGTGCGCGAAGGCGGGCCTTTGCGCGGCACGGATGGGCCAATCAAAGTGACGCGCGGGCCGGAAAAGAACCCGCTCTACCACGCCTTTGTACAAGCGGGCGTGCAGGCCGGTTACGCCGCCAGCCCCAACATGAACCAACGCCAGCACGAAGGCTTTGGCCCGATGGAGATGAACGTGGGCCAAGGCAAGCGCTGCTCTGCCGCTGTGGGCTATCTGCGCCCCGCCATGGCGCGCGGCAACGTGCGCGTGATCACCGGTGCTTTGGTGGAAAAGGTGCTTACACAGGGCAAACGCGCCACAGGCGTGCGCTTCACCGTCAAGGGTCAACCCGCCGAGGCGCGTGCCGGGCGCGAGGTGATCTTATCGGCAGGATCGATCATGTCGCCCATCTTGCTCAAACGCTCTGGCATTGGGCCAGCGGCTGAGTTGCGCGAACATGGGCTTGCGGTGGTGCATGATTCCCCCCAAGTCGGCGAAAACCTGATGGATCATATGGAACTGTATATCCAACAGGAATGCACCCAACCCATCACACTGTTCCCCAATGTCAGCCTGCTGGGCAAGGCCAAGATCGGCGTGGAATGGCTTTTGACCCACAAGGGCCTTGGCGCCACCAACCATTTTGAAACTGGCGGCCATATCCGCAGCCGCAAAGGGATTGTCTATCCTGACATTCAATATCACTTCCTGCCGCTGGCGATTTCCTATGATGGCAAAACCCTTGCCTCTGGACATGGCTATCAGGTGCATGTCGGCACCAAGCGGTCAAAAAGCCGTGGCTGGGTGCGCCTGCGCGATGCCAACCCCACCAGCCTGCCCCGTGTGCGCTTTAACTACATGTGCCATGAGGACGACTGGCTAGAGTTTCGCGCCTGCATCGCCCATACCCGCGAAATCTTTGCCCAATCTGCCCTTGCCCCGTACCGCGGGCGCGAGATGGCACCGGGCGAGAGCCGCACAACCCAAGACGATCTAGATGACTTCCTGCGCCAAAAGCTGGAAAGCGCCTATCATCCCTGCGGCACCTGCAAGATGGGCAGCGATGACGCCGATGTCACCCGCCCTGATGGCACGGTGCGCGGCATTGAAGGGCTACGGGTGGTCGACGCCTCGGTTATGCCGCAAGCTACGGCGGGCGATTTGAACGCACCAACCTTGGTCATGGCCGAACGCATGGCCGACCTGATCCGTGGCCGCCACTTGGAAGCAGCCAAAGACGCCCCCCTTCTGGCCGCGCCCGACTGGGCGACCCACCAGCGTAGCGCCACCATCACCCGCGATTACGCGACCGACCGCCCCACCCTGCGCGAAGCCCTTTTAGCCAATGCCAAGGGCGCGCAGACAGGGGCCGCTTTGGCCTAACCGCGTCAGCCCTTCGAACACATAATCAGCGTCTTCAGCCCCTCTACCTGCCCTGCCAGATGGCGGGCATAGGCATTTGGCACAGCATCAAGCGGAATTTGTTCTGCAATAAAGGCATCCAAGTGGGGGCTTAAGGCGGGCAGCAGGGCTGCCACCTCGGCCAGTTCGCCGCCAAAGGCGTGGCAACCCACAAGCGTGATCTCGCGCTCCACCAGTTTCACAGGGTTGATCACGGGGCCCGCGCGGCCAATCCCCACTAGTGCCAATGTGCCACCGCCGCCAATCGCGGCAACCAATGCTGCGATCACCTGATCTTGGCCAGTTGTATCGACGGCATAAAGAAACCCGCGCCCAGTCGCTTGTTCAATCGTCGTCACCCGCCCGCCCGTGGCGTTCGCCACGCATGCTGCGCGCTGTGCGTTGCGGTCAATCACCGCCACCTCATGCCCCGCCCGTGCCGCAAGCAGGGCAACCAGCCCACCAATCGGCCCGCAGCCGGTTACCAGCACCAAAGCCGCAGGGGCAGGCGATAGGCGGCGCAGCACGTGCAGGGCCACGGCCAAAGGTTCCGCCATGGCCAAGTGGCGGTCGGGCACACCATCAGGCGCGCGCATCACGTTGCGAGCGGGGAGTGTGACGGCCTCAGCAAAGCCGCCGTCAATCACCTCGCCCACAAAGCCCAAACTGTCACAAACCTGCCCACGCCCCGCCTTACAAGCAACGCAACGGCCGCACTGAACCCGACTGTCGACCACAACCCTGTCGCCCAGCGCCACATGGTCAACCCCCGCCCCAAGCGCCGTCACAACGCCCGAAAACTCATGCCCCGCTATCGAAGGCGATCGGCTGATCCAAGCACCGGTTTTGTAATTGTGCAGATCAGACCCGCAAATCCCCGCCACGGTGACCGCCAAAGTCACTTCGTTTTCTGCCGGAGGCTTAGGGTCCGCAATCTGTTCCACCCGCAGATCGCCCTTGGCATAAAGACGGACAGATTGCATAGACAAGGTCCTTTTTTCACGGCCGTTCTCTAGAACACCTTACGCCAGCCCCAACGCCGCCGCCACGCCACACGCGCAAGCCCCCGCGAGCGTGGCCAAGACAACTGATTTGCGCCAGGCAAAAGCAAGCACCACAGCCAAAACCCCCACCCCGACCCTGCCCTGCTCCGCTAGCGTGCCCTGCAGCAGCGGCAGCATTTCGGCCACAAACAGTGTGGCAATAGCTGCGGGGCCGGTGGCGGATAAAAAGCGCGACAGCAGGCCGTCTTTGGGCATATCGCCCAAACTGATCCGTAGCGGCAGAAAACGCCACAGATAGGTCAGCCCCCCCGCCATCAGCGCCAATTGCAGCACATCAGCCCGCATGGTTTGCCCCCTTTGGCCCAAACAGCCCCGCCACGGCCCCCGCGATCATGCCCGCAAACAGGCCCAGCGTGGCCGACCCATACCACGTGCCCAGCACAGTCGCCGCCGCCGCGATAAGAATGGCCGGCACCTGCCGCGCGTTCAGGATCGACAGCAACAAAGCCAAAAACAGCGCAGGCAGCATGAAATCCAAACCCGCGCCAACGGCAGGCCAAGCATCCAAGGCCCCGCCCCCCGCCCAAGCCCCCGCCACCGTGCCCGCCAGCCATGACGCATAAGCGCCAAAGCCCAAAATAATCATGAAGCCTTCGGAAAAGCGCTGCCCTTTGGCCAAGGCCCCAAGGGCCGCGCCAAACACCTCATCCGTCAGGGCAAAGGCCCATAGCCAGCCAAAGCGCGTGGCGCGGTGCGCGCCTGCGCGTTGCAGCAGGGTTGGCCCATAAAGCACATGGCGCAAGTTCATCGCCGCCAAGGTCATCCCCGCCACCAGCACAGGCGCACCGCTGGCAAGAAGGGCAATGGCCAGAAACTGCGCAGCCCCCGCAAAGACGATCAGCGACAGCGAAAACGCCTCAAGCGGGGTCAAGCCTGTGCGGGTGGCTGCCACACCAAAGGAAAAAGCGATGGGAAAATACCCCAGAACCAAGGGTATGACGGCCTGCACACCGGCCAGAAGGGGCGACTTTTCTTGCGACATGGGCTAGCGGTATCCACCCAGCACAGCCCCTGTCAAGCGCCCCCGCGACACAGCCGGTTACCCCGCCTTGATCACCTGCAACAGCGGCATCACATCGGCCATCTCTGGCCCCGCATCGCGGCCCGTCAGGGCTCGGCGCAGCGGGCGATATAGGCCCTTGCCCTTGCGCCCTGTGGCGGCTTTGACAGTATCTGTCCACTCGGCCCAAGTAGAATGTGTCCACGGTTTGGGCGGCAGCATGGCGATCGCATCAGCTACAAAGGGGGCGTCCTCAAGGTCAACCAACGGGTCAGCCCCATCGCGGAACATGGCCCACCACGCCTCTAGATCAGCCAGCACGGTGATATTTTCGCGCGTGACAGCCCAAAAAGCTTCCGCTTGATCCGCAGGCACGCCCAAGGCCCCGATCCGCTCTGCCACAGCGGCAAAGGGCAGGGTTTGGTTGTGCGCGCGCGTCAGGGGCAGCAGGTCATCGGCATCAAGCTTGGTCGGGGCCGCGCCAAAACTGCCCACATCGAACCCGTCGATCAGGTCTTGCATCGACTGCGCCAGCTCCACGGGCTTAGACGACCCAAGCCGCGCCATCAGGCTAAGCAGTGCCATGGGCTGAATGCCATTGGCGCGAAGATCGCGCAGCGCCAGCACGCCCAAACGCTTGGACAGTTCTTCACCCTTGGGGCCTGTCAAAAGCGAGTGGTGAGCGAAATCGGGAGGAGTGCCGCCCATAGCCTGCATGATCTGGATCTGCGTGGCGGTGTTGGTCACATGGTCCGCCCCGCGCACGATGTTGGTCACACCCATGTCGATGTCATCAACGGACGAGGCAAAGGTATATAGGATCTGCCCATCCGCCCGGATCAACACCGGGTCCGACACCGACGCCGCATCAATCGAGATCGGGCCCAGAATGCCGTCGCTCCATTCGATCCGCTCAAGATCCAGCTTAAAGCGCCAATAGCCTTCGCGCCCCTCTGCCCGCAGCGCGGCCTTCTCGGCCGCCGATTGGTGCAGCGAGGTGCGGTCATAAACCGGCGGTTTGCCCATATTCAGCTGCTTTTTGCGCTTCAGGTCCAATTCAATAGGCGTCTCGAAGCATTCGTAAAAGCGGTCCTTGGCCTTTAGCTCGTCAGCCGCTTCGCGGTAGCGGTCAAAGCGCAGGCTTTGGCGTTCCACCCTGTCCCAATGCAGGCCCAGCCATTCCAGATCTTGCATGATCCCGTCGCAATATTCCTGCTTAGACCGCTCCTGATCGGTGTCATCCAACCGCAGAATAAACGTGCCGCCCGTTTTGCGGGCGATCAGGTAGTTCATCAGGGCCGTGCGCAGATTGCCCACATGGATAAATCCCGTGGGAGAGGGCGCAAAACGGGTGACAGTCGGACGTTGGGTCATAGGAGCCTCCAGCAACGGGCATTCCCTGTCACGGCAGGGGCGAAATGTCCAGTTGGGATGGTTGGGAAGTGGGTTAAGGCGGGGCCTTTTGGGCAAGGGTCGCTTTCCCCTTGGCCTTGGCGCGATTTTTTGGCTAACTGCCTTAACTGTCTGTGGCGAAATAAAGGCAAAACCAAGGTGAAGATATCTGCACTGCTGTCTGTCTTGTTGCTGGCCTCGGCTGGTCCTGTCTTGGCGGGGCCTATTGTCGATGCGGCGAGCGATGTGGAAAGCAAGCTGAACAACGGCGATGCTGCAGGGGCGCTGCTCGCCTTGGGTGAGCTTTACAGCCAAGTTTGGGCGCAGAATATGACCATCGGCTTCACCCAAGGGCTTTTGGTCGCGCAACCCTCTACAGGCTACGGGGTCTATAACCCGCGCCCGACCAACGTCTTTAAATCGGGCGAACCGATCTTAATTTATTGCGAGCCCTTTGGCTTTGACTATGGCTCCCCCGGTGAAGGGCTTTACTCGGTCAATCTGTTTGTCGATTTGCAGGTGCTGGATGCCTCGGGCAACCAATTGGCCAATGCGCCAGAAGCGACCGAGTATAACATGCCCTCGCGCCACAAAAGCCACGAGGTTCCGGTGAACATCACCTATCGGCTCGACGGATTGCAGGCGGGCAATTACACCTTGGTCACGACATTGCGCGACAAGAACTCGCTTAAGGCAGGCAGCTTTCAGACAGCCATCGCAATCAGTCCGTAAAGGCGCGCACTTTTGCAAACGCCCATTGTCACCCTCACCCTGAACCCCGCGCTCGATCTGGCCAGTGATCTCCCGGCGCTGATCCCTGACACCAAACTGCGCTGCACTGCGCCTTCGCTGGATCCGGGCGGCGGTGGTTTAAATGTCAGCCGTGCCATCGCCGCTTTGGGTGGGGAAAGTCTGGCACTTGTGGCTTTGGGCGGGCTTACCGGTGACAGGTTGGCTGGCTTGATCCGCGACGAAGGCGTGGCCTTTTTGTCTATGACAGCCCCAGGAGAATCGCGCCAAAGCCTGACTGTGACCGAAACCTCGACTGGCCGACAATACCGCTTCATGCTGCCAGGCCCGATCTGGAGCGCGCAGGACCAAGAGCGTGTCTTTGCCCTTCTGCGCGCCTCAGCCCGACCCGGTGCCTTTGGCGTGATCTCGGGCAGCCAACCGCCGGGCGTGCCGGTTGATTTCCCCGCCAGCCTCGCCCAAGCCATGCCAGGCTTGCAGGTGGTGCTCGACACATCGGGCCCCGCCTTGGCGCAAGCCGTGGCCCATCCCATACCAAACCTCGTCATCCTGCGCATGGACGGGGACGAGGCTGAAACTTTGGCAGGCGACCAGTTGCTCTCCCGCAGCGACACAGCAGACTTCGCCGCAGGCTTGGTCGCACGCGGTGTGGCGCAGATGGTGGTCGTGGCGCGCGGGGCAGATGGGTCGGTGTTGGTTGACAAAGATCGCCGCATCTTTGCCAAGGCCGCAAAGGTCAAAGTCAAAAGCACCGTGGGCGCGGGCGACAGCTTTGTTGCAGGCCTCGTGCTGTCCTTGGCAAAGGGGGAGCCCCGCGAAACGGCGCTGGTTTGGGGCACCGCTGCCGCTTCGGCCGCCGTCATGTCTGACGCCACGCAGCTTTGCAAAAAGGCCGACGTGCTGCGTCTTTTGCCCGAATGCGTGATCACCCAAATCTAGGTCCCCCGCCCCCCTTTCATACTTGCACAAATATCCCCGCCGGAGGCGAAGCTTTCAGCCGCGCGGCACCAGCAGAATAACTGCCGCCCCTACAAGGGCCAAAGCCGCCCCGCCCAGATCGGCGCGGTCAGGTCGCACGCCCTCCACTGTCCAAAGCCACAGCAGGGACGCCGCAATATAAACCCCTCCATAGGCGGCATAGCTGCGCCCCGCGTGGCTGGGCGGGGTCAGCGCCAAAAGATAAGCAAAGGCCGCAAGGCACGCCGCCGCAGGGATCAGCCACAAAACCGAGGCCCCGCGCCACCAGCTCCACACCGCAAAGCAGCCCGCAATCTCTGCCAAAGCAGCAAAGGCATAAAGCGCCCAGCTCATGACAGGTCGCGCCAGCGGTTGGCGATGGGATAACGGCGGTCCAACCAGAAGGCTTTCTTGGTCAACCGCGTGCCGGGGGCAGATTGGAAGCGTTTGTATTCGCTGATGTAAAGCAGATGCTCGATGCGTTTGACGGTGGCAGCGTCATAGCCCCGTGCTACAATCTCGGCCACTGACAGATCCTCTTCGACCAACCCGTGCAAAATGGCGTCCAGCACCTCGTAAGGCGGCAGGCTGTCTTGGTCGGTTTGGTTGTCGCGCAATTCGGCCGAGGGGGGCTTTTCAATCACGCGGGGTGCTATCACGGGGCCACTTGGGCCGAGCATCCAAGGGCGGTGGTTGGCATTGCGCCACAGGCAACTCGCAAAGACCCGCGTTTTATACATATCTTTCAGCGGATTATACCCACCGTTCATGTCACCGTAGATTGTGCAATAGCCAACGGCCATTTCTGATTTGTTGCCCGTGGTCAACAGCATCTCGCCAAACTTGTTCGACAGCGCCATCAACAACAACCCCCGCAGGCGCGATTGGATGTTTTCTTCGGTGATCCCCGTTTCAGTGCCCGCGAACAGCCCCGAAAGCGCCGCACCAACTGCGTCTTGCGGGCCTCTAATCGGCACAGTGTCCAGTTTCGTGCCCAAAGCCTGCGCAACGGCCTTGGCATCTTCCAAAGAATGGGCCGAGGTATAACGCGACGGCAGCATCACGCAGCGCACGTTATCCGCGCCCAAGGCGTCAACCGCCACCGCCGCCACCAAGGCGCTGTCAACCCCACCCGACAGGCCCAGCAGCACCTTGCCAAAGCCCGTCTTGCGGCAATAGTCGCGCAGCGACAGCACCATGGCGTGGAAGTCCGCCTCATGAGCTTCAGGCAGCAGCGCAAGGCGGGCGGGCACGGCGCGCCAGCCATCCTCGGTCAGCGCAAAGTCCAAATGCTCCACCGCCGCTTCAAACTGCGGCAATTGGCACGCCAGCGCGCCGCCTGGGTTCAGCGCAAAGGACGCGCCGTCAAAGACCTGATCGTCTTGGCCACCGATCATGTTCAGATAGATCAAGGGCAGACCCGTTTCGACCACGCGGTTCAGCATGAGGTTCAAGCGCACATCCGGCTTACCGCGATGATAGGGCGACCCGTTGGGCACCAACAAAATCTCGGCCCCCGTTTCGGCCAAGGTTTCGCAGACATCCGCGTGCCAAGCGTCTTCGCAAATGGGAATGCCAAGGCGCACAGGGCCAATTGGAATTGGGCCGTGGATATCCGCCGCTGAAAACAGGCGCTTTTCGTCGAACACGCTGTCATTGGGCAGATCGTGCTTCAGGATCGTGGCCGCGATATGGCCGCCTTGCAGGATGTGATAGGCGTTAAAGAGCTTTCCGTCACGCAGCGCAGGTCCGCCGATCCCCAAAGCTGGACCATCAACGCAATCGCGCGCCAGTTGCGCCAAAGCCGCCAATGCCGCCTCGGCAAAGGCGCGCCTTAAGATCAAGTCTTGGGTTTGATAGCCGGTGATGAACATCTCGGTCAGCGCCACCAGATCAGCCCCCGCAGCCTTACCCGCAGCCCAAGCTTGCTTGGCCAAGGCCGCATTGCCCGCCAAATCCCCGACCGAAGGGTTGGCTTGCACCAAGGTCAAACGAAAGGTTGCGGGCATGTCACTCTCCATCACTTGGGGTGGTTCTAGCAGGTTGTGGGGCAAGGAAAAGCCCAAGGCCGCACCCACACGCTTGTCAGACCATTGGGCGGAAGCTAGGTTGGAAGAAATATAGATTGGAGAATAGGAATGACGTCTGGCGCTTGGGTCTTAGGTCTGGGCTTGGCGCTGGCGCTTGGCGCGGCGGGGGCACGCGCGCAAGAAGTTCTCCGCAAACAATATGACGATGGCTCAATCTATGAAGGCACGTTCAAAGACGGGCGTCAGGATGGCACGGGCACCTACAAGCTGCCAAACGGCTTTGAATATACGGGTGATTGGGTGGCCGGAGAGATCGCGGGCACGGGCAAAGCAACCTATCCCAACGGATCGTTTTATGTGGGCCAATTCGTCAAAGGAAAGCCCGATGGTATGGGTAAGATGACCTTCTCTGATGGCAGCACCTATGACGGCACTTGGATTGACGGCGCCATGACAGGGCAAGGCCAATCGAGCTATGCCAGTGGCGCGTCCTACACAGGGGGCTTTGTTGCGGGCAAGCACGATGGCCAAGGGGTGATGACCGACCCCGATGGCACAGTTTACGACGGCGCTTGGCTGGATGGGGTCAAAGAGGGCCAAGGCAAGATGACCTATGCCGATGGCACGCTGTACCAAGGCAGTTTCAAAGCGGGCGCGCCCGATGGCCTGGGCAAATTGTCGATGCCAGACGGTGTGGTCTATGATGGCCAATGGCAAGCGGGACAAATCAACGGCCAAGGCACGCTGACAAAAGCCAATGGCGACACCTATGTGGGCGCTTTTGAAAACGGCCAACGTGCGGGCAAGGGCAAACTGACCTATGCCAATGGCGACATCTATGAAGGCTTTTTCGCAGCCGATGAACGCAACGGCGCGGGCAGCTTTATAGCCAAAGACGGCACGCGCTATGCGGGAGGCTGGGTTGCGGGGCATATGGAAGGGGTGGGCCAGATGACCTATGCTGATGGGTCCGTCTATGCTGGGACCTTTCTGGCCGATGAACCCCACGGGCAGGGCAAGATGACCTATGCCGATGGGTCCACTTATGAAGGCGCTTGGGTCGCAGGCCAAATGGCGGGCCTTGGCAAGGCGGTTTATGGGAAAGACCAAACCTATCAAGGCCAGTTCGCCGCCGGAAAGCCCGAAGGCATGGGCCGCATGACGCAGGCGGATGGCTTTATCTATGAGGGCCAATGGCAAGCGGGCCTGCGCCAAGGCCAAGGCCGCGCCACCTATGCGGATGGATCAGTCTACACTGGCCAGTTTTCAGCCGGGTTGCGCGATGGCAAAGGCACTTTGACCACCCTCACCGGCTTTGGCTATGTGGGCGATTGGAAAGCTGGCGTGATCGAAGGCCAAGGCATCGCCACCTATCCAGCCGGCGAGGTCTATGAAGGCGCCTTTGTCGGCGGCGAGCGGGAAGGTCAAGGCAAATTGACCTATTCCGCTGATCAGATCAGCGAGGGCATCTGGCAAAAAGGCCGTTTGCTGACACCAAACCCCGCAGCCAACGGCGACTGACGCGCCAAGCTTGGGCCAAGAGCCACGATTTTTCTGCGAAAAATCAAAACCCCTGACCCAAAGCCTTAGATTTTCATGTCAAAGCCCAAGTGCTTGGCCACAGTGAAGATGTCTTTGTCGCCACGCCCGCACATATTCATCACGATGATATGGTCAGCAGGTAGAGTGGGTGCAATTTTCATCACATGGGCCAAAGCGTGCGAGGGTTCCAAGGCGGGAATGATCCCCTCCAACTGGCAGCAAAGCTGAAACGCCTCTAGCGCCTCGGCATCGGTGATCGAGACATATTTGGCACGACCAATATCGTGCAGCCACGAATGCTCTGGCCCGATGCCGGGATAATCCAGGCCGGCACTGATCGAGAAGCCTTCCAAGATCTGCCCATCAGGGTCTTGCAGCAGGTAAGTCCGGTTGCCATGCAAAACGCCCGGGCGACCGCCGGTCAAGCTGGCGCAGTGTTGCATCCGGTCGTCAACGCCTTTGCCGCCCGCCTCGACCCCGATGATGTTGACCGATGGGTCATCTAGGAAGGGATAGAACAGCCCCATGGCATTAGACCCGCCACCAATCGCCGCCACCAGCGTGTCGGGCAAACGGCCTTCGCCCTCTTGCTCGGCCATTTGCCAGCGCACTTCCTTGCCGATGATCGACTGGAAATCGCGCACCATGGCAGGATAGGGATGCGGGCCTGCGACCGTGCCGATGCAATAGAACGTGTCGCGCACATTGGTCACCCAGTCGCGCAAAGCGTCGTTCATGGCATCCTTCAGCGTGCCACGACCCGAGGTGACGGGAATAACCTCTGCCCCCAACAGTCGCATCCGAAACACGTTGGGCGCCTGACGTTCCACATCATGCGCACCCATATAAACCACGCATTTCAAGCCAAACTTGGCGCAAACCGTGGCCGTGGCAACCCCGTGCTGGCCTGCACCCGTTTCGGCGATGATGCGTGTTTTGCCCATGCGGCGTGCCAGAATGATCTGGCCAAGCACATTGTTGATCTTATGCGCGCCGGTGTGGTTCAACTCGTCGCGCTTCATATAGACCTTGGCCCCGCCCAAATGCGCCGTCAGGCGCGGCGCGAAGTACAAGGGCGAGGGGCGGCCGACATAGTGCTTCCACAAATCCTCCATCTCGGCCCAAAAGGTCGGGTCGGTTTTGGCAAATTCGTAGCGCTCTTCCAGGTCAAGGATCAGCGGCATCAAGGTTTCAGACACGAACCTGCCGCCAAACAGGCCAAAACGCCCCTGTTCATCGGGGCCCGTCATGAAGCTGTTGGGTCCATCCTTGGCCATGGCGCATCTCCTGTTTTGTGCTGGTTCTTACCTAGCGCCAAGCCTTGCCCAAGGAAAGGGGGGGCCAAGCGCTGCCTCAAAGATGAGTATTTGGACAAAGAGCAAATAGAATTGCCACTTTACCCTTTGCTCTTTGCTGCATTACTCCCCGCGGAGCGCGCCCTAGCCGGTTGGCGGCACGCCAGAGGCGAGAAAAAACAATGCGCGGCACGCGCTCATTTTACTGAGCCGGCGGCCGCGATGAAGGCGGCGATTTTGGCGGGGTCTTTGATGCCGGGTGCAGACTCGACGCCCGAAGCCACATCGACCTGCCGCACGTTGGTCAGGCGCACAGCTTCAGCCACGTTTTGCACCGTAAGCCCACCCGCCAACATCCACGGCCGCAGCCAGCGGCGTTGCGCCACAAGGCGCCAGTCAAAGCTTAAGCCGTTGCCGCCAGGCAGTATGGAGTCTTTGGGGGCTTTGGCGTCGATCAGCAATTGGTCGGCCACAAGCGAATAGTCCATCAGTGCCGCCAAGTCGCCTTCGCCCGCCACGCCCAGCACTTTCATCACCGGCAACCCATAGCGCGCGCGAAGTTCTGCCACGCGGTCAGGGCTTTCCTTGCCATGCAGTTGCAACATATCCAGCGGCATCGCATCGACAATGGCGTCCAGCGTTTCATCTTCGGCATCGACCACAAGCGCCACTTTGGCCAAGCCGTCCGGCGCTGCGAGGGACAAGGCGCGGCCCTGATCTACCGTTAGGAATCGCGGCGAGGGTGGGAAGAAGTTCAACCCAATATAAGCGGCCCCTGCCGCGGCGCAGGCGGCCACATCTGCCGTGGTCCGCAGGCCGCAGATCTTGACGCGTACCTGTCCCATCAGTGGCCCTTGGGCTTTTCCAAAAGCGCCAGCACAGGATCTTCGGGCAGCGCGGTTTGGTCCTTCATCGCCGCCAACTCGCGCTCTAGCTTAGAGACCGCACGGGTTTGCACCCGTGCAACCTTGCGGTGCTTATGTTCGCGCAGCCATTCCCAGACAAACCCCAGCGCAAGGCCCAAAACCACGCCCAGCGCCAAAACCAAAAACAAGGGGAGTTCCACGCGCAACTGCCAGTTCAGCAGGCCCGCCAGATCATCGGGGAGTAAGCTTAAGGTCACAGGGGCGCGATTGGCCATGGCAACAATCAAGCATACCAGCGCCAGCGCCAGCAACCAAGCATATCGGAAATATCGGCCCATCATTCACCCTCGTCCAAGCGGTTTGCCCTATATCTGCGGACAAGACAGCCCTTACAAGTGGGGATTGGATCAAGCCTTGCCGTTCAGACGATCGCGCAGCAGTTTGCCCGTCTTGAAAAACGGCACTTTTTTATCCTCGACCTGTACCGCTTCGCCGGTGCGCGGGTTGCGGCCCAAACGGGCATCACGAGACTTAACCGAAAACGCGCCAAAGCCGCGCAGTTCGACCCGATCCCCTTGGGCCAGCGCCTCGACAATCTCTTCAAAGACCGTGTTGACGATACGCTCAACGTGTTTTTGTGTCAGATGCGGGTTTTCGTCCGCAATCTTCTGGATCAGCTCAGACCGGATCATCGCATTCCCCCCGTTGTCGGCCCAACCCTGTGCCGGGTTGTTGACACGACGCTGTTGTTCACATCGTGGTGACTGTAGCGGAAATTCTGAGCCTTACAAACGAAATTAAACTGCGATTACAGACGCAAAGAAAAAGGCCCCGCGATCAAGCGGGGCCTTTCCTGAAAACATAGTCCGGCTTAGGTGCGATCAGCCTTCAGTGCGGCACCCAAGATGTCACCCAACGAGGCGCCCGAATCAGAGGAGCCATACTGTTCGACGGCTTCTTTTTCTTCAGCAATCTCGCGCGCCTTGATCGACAGACCCAAACGGCGGGTCTTAGGGTCGATGTTGGTGACGCGCACGTCGATCTTGTCGCCCAAAGCAAAACGCTCTGGACGTTGATCGCCGCGATCCCGCGACAGGTCAGACCGGCGGATGAACGACTTGGCGCCGTTGTAATCCACTTCGATCCCACCTTCTTCGATGGCCGAAACCACAACCGAGATGATCGAGCCACGCTTCACGCCATCGACAGCATCGGTGAAGGTGTCGTCGCCCAAGGCTTTGACCGACAGAGAGATACGCTCTTTTTCAACATCCACTTCGGTGACAGCAGCTTTCACCATGTCGCCTTTGCGGTAGTTGGCAATCGCCTCTTCGCCGCGCTGGTCCCACGACAGGTCGGACAGGTGAACCATGCCGTCGATGTCGCCGTCCAGACCCACGAACAAACCGAATTCGGTGATGTTCTTGACTTCGCCTTCGATAACCGACCCGACCGGGTAGGTTTCGACAAAGACTTCCCACGGGTTGCGTTGGGTTTGCTTCAGGCCCAGCGAAACACGACGCTTGGCGCTGTCAATTTCCAGCACCATAACTTCGACTTCTTGGCTGGTCGAAACGATCTTGCCGGGGTGAACGTTCTTTTTGGTCCACGACATTTCCGACACGTGTACCAAGCCTTCAACACCGGCTTCCAGCTCAACGAATGCGCCGTAATCGGTGATGTTGGTGACGCGGCCCTTATGCACTGATTCCAGCGGATAGGCCTTTTCAACCGCATCCCACGGATCGGATTGCAGCTGCTTCATGCCAAGCGAGATGCGGTGGGTATCTTTGTTGATCTTGATGACCTGCACTTTGACAGTCTCACCGATCGCCAAGATTTCCGACGGGTGGTTCACACGGCGCCACGCCATGTCGGTGACGTGCAACAGACCGTCCACGCCGCCCAAATCAACGAAGGCACCGTATTCGGTGATGTTCTTGACCACGCCGTCCACGGTTTGGCCTTCGTGCAGGTTCCCGATGACTTCCGCGCGCTGTTCAGCACGTGATTCTTCCAAGATCGCCCGACGCGAGACAACGATGTTGCCACGGCGACGGTCCATCTTCAAAATCTGGAAGGGCTGCTTCATGCCCATCAAGGGGCCAGCATCGCGCACGGGGCGCACGTCAACTTGAGAGCCGGGCAAGAAAGCCACAGCGCCGCCCAGATCGACCGTGAAGCCGCCCTTGACGCGCCCGAAGATCGCGCCGTCAACGCGGGTTTCGGTGGCATAGGCTTTTTCCAAACGGTCCCACGCTTCTTCGCGGCGGGCTTTTTCGCGCGAGATTTGCGCTTCGCCACGGGCGTTTTCAACGCGGTCTAGGTAAACCTCGACTTCGTCGCCCACGTTGATGTTCGGGGCTTCGCCGGGATTTGCGAATTCTTTCAGATCGATGCGGCCTTCCATCTTGTAGCCGACGTCGATGATGGCTTGGCCTGCTTCAATCGCAATGACCTTGCCTTTAACAACCGTGCCCTCTTCGGGCGTATCAATTTCAAAGCTTTCTTTCAGAAGGGCTTCGAAGTCTTCCATCGTGTTCTTAGCGCACATGCAGTCGTATCCTTTTCTCGTCTATGTCACGGGCCTGGCGGTTGGCTCCGCCGGTCTTGGAATGGCAAACAGCAAAGGGGCCGGGAGTATCCCAGCCCTTCCGGTGCGGGCTGATTAGCCCTATTTCGCCAGCAAAGCAAGCGCTGCGGGCTTGGCCCTTAAGCGACAGTGCTGATCATTTCGCTATGCGCGCGGCGCACTTTGGGCAGGTCTTTCAGCCAGTCACCTTCGGCTGCCCGGTAACCCAAAGGCATCAGCACAACAGAGCGCAGGCCACGCGCTTGCAGGCCCAAAATCTCGTCAACCTTGGCCGGATCAAAGCCTTCCATCGGGGTGGCGTCGACTTCTTCAAAGGCGGCAGCGGTCAGGGCGATGCCCAGCGCGATATAGGCTTGGCGAGCGGCGTGCTCAAAATTCGCTTCAGGGGTGCGCGCCAGCATCATGGCCTTCATGCCATCGTAATACTGGGTCACCGATTCGTAGCGGCCACCGCGCACTTCGGCGATACGGTCCACCACAGCGTCGATGCGGGCTGCGGTATAGTTGTCCCAAGCTGCAAAAACCACGACGTGCGAGCCGTCGGTAATTTGCGCTTGATCGTAGCCTGCCGCGCGCAGTTTGGCTTTCACATCAGGGTTGGTCACAACGATCACTTCAAATGGCTGCACGCCGCTAGAGGTGGGGGCCAGTACAATAGCGTCCAAGATCGCGTCGACCTTGGCTTGCGGCACAACGCGACCAGCGTCCATTTTCTTTGTGGCATAGCGCCAGGTCAATTTAGATTTCAACATGAGGAGGTCTTTCGGTGTAAGGTCCAAGGGGCGTCAGCCCCTTGGGGAGGATTGAAGAGCGCCTTAGGTATGATAAAGGCCAACCAAAGCAAGCCCGATTATCGCCCTTGTGCACCAAAAGCGTGACTTAAGCCTGCTTTCCCGACTGCCCTGATAGGACGCCCATGGAACCCTTGGTTGATTGTGTCATCGAAGATGCCCGCTGGGCCGATGTGGGGTTGGAAGCCTTGGCTTTGCGCGCAGCGAGCGCAGCTCTAACCACTTTAAACCTTGCGCTTGATCAATACACGCTGTGCGTGATGGGCTGTGATGATGCGCGCATCGCCACCCTCAACGCCCAGTTTCGCGGCAAACCCACGCCGACCAATGTCTTAAGCTGGCCAGCTGAGGATTTGTCGCCCGATGCGCCGGGTGAAGAGCCCTATCTGCCCGGCGAAGGCGACCCCAAAGACCCGCTGACGCTGGGCGACATTGCTCTTTCCTATGAAACCTGCGCGCGTGAAGCCGCAGAGGCGGGCAAACCCATGACCGACCACGTCACACATTTGGTCCTTCATGGACTGTTACATTGCTTGGGCTATGATCATATCCACGACGCAGATGCGGCACGGATGGAAGCGCTTGAAGTGCAGATACTTGCATCTCTGGGTCTTCCTGACCCATATTGAACGACAACCGACCCGCAGACGTGGGCGGACACTCTGGACATAGGACCCATGGGCAGTAGCAGCGACGGACAGCCGGCCTTAACGCCAACTAAGACCGAGAAGAAAAGTAAATCCGACACCGATCAACCGGGGCATAG
This sequence comes from Pseudorhodobacter antarcticus, assembly GCA_945862465.1. Taxonomy (GTDB): domain Bacteria; phylum Pseudomonadota; class Alphaproteobacteria; order Rhodobacterales; family Rhodobacteraceae; genus Stagnihabitans; species Stagnihabitans antarcticus_A. Next base: position 20,963 of record CAMAYO010000011.1, read on the forward strand.
ACGGATCTTTGGGCGGCTGTTCAAGCGCCCAGCACAAGCTGCCTCTGCCCAAGCGCCGCAGCCCGTCGTGCAAACTGTGGCAACGCATGGCATCAGCAACCTGCGCCGCTTGCGGGTGGATGACGTGGCGATCCCCAAAGTCGACATCGTGGCCGTGCCGATGGACATCGGCAAAGACGAGTTGGTTGAGGTTTTTCGCGAACACGGCTTTTCGCGCCTACCCGTGTTCAAAGGCACGCTGGACAGCCCGCAGGGTTTGATATTGTTGAAAGATCTGGCGCTGCAACATGGCTTTGGGGCCGGAGGGCGCTATGCCCTGCGCAAAATGCTGCGGCCAGTATTGTATGCTCCACCCTCGATGCCCGTGGGCGTGCTGTTGCAAAAGATGCAGCGCGAACGGGTGCATATGGCGCTGGTGATCGACGAATATGGCGGCGTTGATGGCTTGGTCACCATTGAAGACCTGATCGAAACCGTGATCGGTGAGATCGAAGACGAACACGACGAAGAAGAAGATATCCTGTGGAAAGAGGAAAAGCCAGGCGCTTATCTGGCGCAGGCCACCGCCCCATTGGACGAGTTTGAACCCGTTCTGGGCGTGGCCTTGCGGACGACTGAAGAAGATCAAGAAATCGACACCTTGGGCGGTTTGGTCATGATCCGCACCGGCCGCCTGCCCGCACGGGGCGAGATTGTGCCGCATGAAAGCGGCGTGGAGTTTGAGGTGGTTGATGCAGACGCCCGCCGCATCAAGCGCATAAGGGTGCGCCTGCCCGGTGCTGTTGTGGCGGCTGCGGCAGAGGCTTTGGCCGATGCAGCCAAGGTGGCACCGCCCTCGAAACCCACCCAGAAAGCACCATGACGCGCAAGCGCCCGCTGGGTTGGCCCTGGGCGGTTGCCATGGTGGCCTTGGGGGCAATGATGGCCTTGGGGCTAGAGCCGTATAGGCTTTGGCCGCTGACCTTGATCGCCTTTGCGCTGGTCATCGCAAATGCGGTGCGGGGCCAAGCCGCTTGGATCGGCTGGCTGGCAGGTGTCGGCTATTTCGGTGCCGGCTTAAGCTGGATCGTCGAACCCTTTTTGATCGACGCCGCCCGCTATGGTTGGATGGCCCCCTTTGCGCTGGTCCTAATGGCTTGCGGTCTTTCGCTATTCTGGGCTGCAGGGTTTTGGCTGGGGGCCAAGATGCCGAACCGCTCTATCGGACTGGTTGCGGGCCTGACCTTGGCCGAGTTCGCGCGCGGCTATACGCTGACGGGGTTTCCGTGGGCCTTGGTCAGCCATATCTGGGTCGGAACACCCGTGGCGCAGGTGGATGCGCTGATTGGCCCCTTTGGGCTGGCTTTGCTGACGACCTTGGCAGTGGCCTTAGCGGCGCGGCTTGATCTGCGTGCGGCTTTGGCAGGGGGCGCGATGTTAGCGGCGAGTTGGGCCTATGGGCTTTTCGCCCTGTCCCAGCCTGATCCCAAAGCTCCGACCGTTACCCTGCGCCTTGTGCAACCCGATGCAACGCAAGATGCCAAATGGGATCCCGTTCACGGCCAGATGTTTTTTGACCGCCTGATGCAAGCGACCGCAGCGCCGCAGGGCCCCTTGGGCAAGGTTGATTTGGTGATCTGGCCCGAAACCGCCCTGCCCTATCTGGTCGAAGATGACCCAACTTTGCCCGCCCAGATCACTGACGCCGCCAATGGGGCGGCGGTGGCGGTTGGGCTGCAAAGGATTGAAACTTCGGCCGAGGGCACGCGTGGTTGGAACAGCCTGAAGGTCTACGGGGCGTCGGGGCAAGACTTGGCCGCTTACGACAAGCACCACCTTGTGCCCTTTGGCGAATACATTCCCTTGGGCGATCTGGCCTATCAGTGGTTCGGCCTGCGCGCCTTTGCGGCGCAAACGGGGGCTGCCTATACGGCAGGGGCAGGGCCCAAGGTGCTGAACTTGGGCGCAAAGTTGGGAAAAGTTCTGCCGCTGATTTGTTATGAGGCGGTTTTTCCGCAAGATCTGCGGACAGGCGAACGGGCCGACTGGATTTTGCAGATCACCAATGATGCGTGGTTTGGCACTGTCTCTGGCCCTTTCCAACACGCAGCCCAAGCGCGGTTGCGCGCCATCGAACAGGGCCTGCCTTTGGTGCGCGTGGCCAATACTGGCCTGACCGAAGTTATCGACGCGCGCGGCCGCATCACAGCCAGCCTGCCCTTTGGCACCAACGGCTACTTGGACGCCGCTCTTCCCGGCGCCCTGCCCGCCCCGCCCTATGCGCGCTGGGGCGAAATCCCCGCCCTTTTGCTATTGGCTGGCTGCTTCCTGTGGGCCTTGCGCAAACCGCGCGCGACTTTGGCTTGACGCCCTGCCCCAATCGGTCTAGCCCTGCCAAACAAACTGCCACAACGGCTTCCTGGCGTGGCAAGTATACCCAACCGGAGCACTTCCCCATGGCGCGTAAATCTTATGTCTTCACCTCTGAATCCGTTTCAGAGGGGCATCCCGATAAACTGTGTGACCGCGTCTCGGACGCGGTTCTGGACGCCTTCCTGAGCGTTGAAGAAAACGCCCGTGTGGCCTGCGAAACCTTTGCCACAACAGGGCGGGTTGTGGTGGGCGGCGAAGTGGGTCTTTCCAAAGAGGCCGATACCAAAGCCATGATGGACCGAGTCGATGCGATCGTGCGCGATTGCGTCAAAGACATCGGCTATGAGCAAGACAAGTTCCACTGGAACACGATTCAGGTGCAAAACTACTTGCATGGCCAATCGGCCCATATCGCCCAAGGGGTGAACCGCGACGGCGCAGGCGACCAAGGCATCATGTTCGGCTATGCCTGCCGCGAAACACCCGAACTGATGCCCGCCCCGATCCAATATGCCCACGCAATTCTGCGCCGGCTGGCCGAAGTGCGCAAATCGGGCAAAGAGCCGACGCTTGGGCCGGATGCCAAAAGCCAGTTGAGCCTACGCTATGAAGACGGCGTTCCGGTCGAAGTCACCTCGATCGTGCTGTCGCACCAGCACGCGCTGGAAAGCCAAACGTCAGATGACATCCGCGCCATTGTCGAACCCTATATCCGCGAAGTTCTGCCCTCGGGCTGGATCACCGAAAAGACCGAATGGTGGGTGAACCCGACCGGAACCTTCGTGATCGGCGGGCCGGATGGCGACGCGGGCCTGACGGGCCGCAAAATCATCGTTGACACCTATGGCGGTGCTGCCCCCCACGGTGGCGGCGCGTTTTCGGGCAAAGATCCAACCAAGGTTGACCGTTCCGCCGCCTACGCCGCACGCTATCTGGCAAAGAATGTGGTCGCCGCAGGCTTGGCCGACCGCTGCACTTTGCAAGTCAGCTATGCCATCGGCGTGGCCAAGCCTTTGTCGATTTATGTCGACACCCACGGCACGGGCCGTGTGGAAGAAGCCCGCATTGAACGCGCGGTGGCCCAGTGCATGGATCTCACCCCGCGTGGGATCCGCGACACGCTGGGCTTGAACAAACCCATCTACGCCCGCACCTCGGCCTACGGCCACTTTGGCCGCACGCCCGAAGTGGATGGCGGGTTTTCGTGGGAAAAGACCGACCTGATCGAGGCGCTGAAGAAAGCCGTCTAAAAGCGAAGCGATGGGCCAAGGATCCAACCTTGGCCCATCGCTTTTCGTTCAAACCTGACACAGTTCGCACCCGTCTGCCCCTTGACCACAAGGCGCGGCTCCACTATCCCCTTAGGCCTGACGCGGGCGTTGTGTAATGGTAAGACCTTAGCCTTCCAAGCTAAAGACACGGGTTCGATTCCCGTCGCCCGCTCCAAACATCCCCCCTTAAAACCGCATCTCCACGCTCAGTTGCCCACTGGTGCGGGTTTGGCCGTTGATCCAGTCGGACAGGATTTGGGCTGAGGCGGTGGTCATGCCATCGGCGCTGTGGGTCTGCAGGCCAATCTCGGCCCCTCCGCCGCAGGTTTGGGCGGTGGTGGTCTATTCGCAGATCAGGCGCAGGACGAGGTTGATTTGCACAAAGGCTGTCTGAACGCGGCCTGAGAGATTTCTCTGACCGCGCAGTCTTTGGTCTTGGCCTACCCCCGCAGATCGGCGGGCAGCAAAGCCTCGGGCAGGTTTTGATAGGCGACAGGGCGCAGCCAGCGGCGGATCGACAGCGTGCCGACCGAGGTTGCGCCAAAGTTGGTGCTCGCCGGATAGGGGCCGCCATGCACTTGGGCATCAACAACCTCGACCCCTGTGGGAAAGCCATTGGCCAAAATGCGGCCCGCTTTGCGTTCTAGGATCGGCATCAGGGTTTGGCCAAGGTCGGTGTCGGCCTCATCCAGATGCAGGGTGCAGGTCAACTGCCCCTCAAGGCTTTGCGCCACGGCCAGCATCTGCGCCGCATCGCGCACACGCACGATCAGGCCAAGGGGGCCAAAGACTTCCTCGGACAGGGCATGGTTGCCCAGCCAATCATCGCCCGAGACTTCGAACAGATAGGGTGTCGCTTGCCGCAGATCGCAGACCGAGGTCAGCACAGCACGAACCCCCGTTTGCGCCGCCACGCGGTCGCGGCCCGCGCGGTAGGCGCTGGCAATGCCGTCGGTCAGCATGGTTTGGCTGGCGGTTTGCGCCAAAGCGTCTTGGGCTGCGGTGATAAAGGCCTGCGCTGCGGGCCCGTCCATCACCACGGCGATGCCGGGGTTGGTGCAGAACTGGCCTGCCCCCATCGTCAGCGACCCAGCCCAGCCTTTGGCAATGGCATCGCCCCGCGCGTGAAGGGCTGCGGGCAGCAGGAACATCGGGTTGACCGAGCCTAACTCGCCAAAGAAGGGGATGGGTTCGGGCCTGCGCGCGCATAGGTCAAACAAGGCCCGTCCGCCACCCAGCGACCCTGTGAAGCCAACGGCCTTGATCAGCGGATGCTGCACCAAGCTTTCGCCCACATCCCGCTTGCCGCCCTGCACCAAGGAAAACACCCCCGGATGCAACCCCAGCGCCGTGATTGCGGCATGGATCGCCTGGGCCACAATCTCAGCCGTGCCGGGATGGGCAGAATGGCCTTTGACCACCACAGGGCAGCCCGCAGCAAGCGCCGAGGCGGTATCACCCCCCGCTGTGGAAAAGGCCAAAGGAAAGTTTGACGCGCCAAAGACGGCGACGGGGCCAATCGGGCGCTGCACCATTTTGATATCGGGGCGGGGGGCTGGTTTGCGGTCGGGTTGGGCGGCATCGTGGCGGCGGTCGAGATAATCACCTGCGCGGATATGGCTGGCGAACAGGCGCAACTGGCCCGTGGTGCGGCCACGCTCGCCCTCTAGCCGCGCTGTGGGCAGGCCGGTTTCGGCTGTGCCAATGGCCGTGATCTCGGCACCACGCGCCTCGATCTCATCGGCGATACGGTCCAAAAAGGCGGCGCGGGTGGTGCGAGACAGGGCGGAAAAGCTGGGATAAGCCGCTTCAGCCGCCTGTACCGCCGCATCAATATGGGCGGGCGTGCCCACCGAAAAGGCCAAAGCGGGGCCGGATGCGGGAGAGGACAGGAAGGTCGTGGCGCCCGCAACCCATTGGCCTGCGATAAGGTGGTGTCCGTTTAGCATCTGTCTTCTCCTGTTAGCGGTGGGGCTTGGGGCTGTTGTTGCCGCGGGGGTTTCACACCCCCGCACCCCCGTGGGATATTTGGGCACGCATGAAAGGGTTAGAAGTGAAAGGCCTCAACCTCGCGCCGTGCGCCCAAGGTGAGGGCGTCGGCCACATGGATCATGGGGGCAAGGTCAACCTCGGATTGTTTGAAGCGCAAGAGTTCCGTCATGCGGGCGTAAAGGGCGGGATATTCGCCCATGATGGTGTTCTCGCCCCCCGCAGGTTTGCCGCCCAGTTCCATGACATTGCCACCCATGCGCAACGCCATAGACCCTTTGGGGGTGTCAAAGGTGATGTCCCAGGTTTGTGGGCCGGTTTGACGCCAGTCAAAATCGGCAGTGACACCGCCGGAAAAGGTCATCTGTGCCGCGATGGGGGTTTGGCGGTTGGCGGGGAAATCAAGGGTGGCGGCTGTCAGGTGAACGGGCTTTGGCAAGACGTGGGTTAGGATCGACAGGGCGTTGCTGCCCGGATCAAAGACGCCCATGCCGCCCGGTTCAAAGACCCAATCCTGCCCCGGGTGCCATTTGCGCACATCCTCGCGCCACGTGATATGGGCGCTTGTGACGGTGGTATCAGCCAGCCATGCCCTGGCTGCTGCCACCGCATGGGCCATACGGCTGTGCCATGTGGTGTAAAGGGTCAGGCCCTGTGCTGCGGCCATATCTTGCAGATCATACACCTCGGCCAAGGTGGCGCCCGGCGGCTTTTCCAGCATCACATGCCGCCCCGCCTGCAAGGCTGCCGCCGCATAGGCATAGCGCGGCACGGGGGGCATACACAGCGAGACGACCGTTACATCGGGGCGCGCGGCCAGAAAGGTGTCAAAATCGGTATAGGCTGGCACCCCCTCCACCCGCCCGCTGCGGCTGACGGTCGCGGCCAACTCCCAATCGGGCGAGGATGCGATGGCCGGCACATGCTGATCCAGCGCGATCTTTCCGATGCCGACCAAGGCGATTTTCATGGATTACGCCCCTTAATGCGAGTCTTTGCCCACGGGATTGCCCCGACCGCCGTTCAGAAAATCAAGATCCGCGCCAGTGTCTGCCCCTTGCACATGCAAGTGATGCAGCAGGGCATAGCCCGAGGGCGGCGGCACAATGCGGCTTTGCCACTTGGCCAACCGCATGGCCAATTCCTCATCTGACACTTCCAGATGCAAGCTGCGGTTGGGCACATCCAGCGTGATCATATCGCCATTCTGCACCACAGCCAGCGGCCCACCTGCAGCAGCCTCAGGCGAGGTGTGCAAAACCACCGTGCCAAAAGCCGTGCCTGACATGCGCGCATCGGAAATGCGCACCATATCGGTGATCCCTTTGCGCAGCACCTTGGGCGGCAGGCCCATATTGCCCACCTCGGCCATGCCGGGATAACCCTTGGGGCCGCAGTTTTTCAGAACCATGACGCAGGTCTCATCGATATCCAGCGCCTCGTCGTTGATCTTGGCCTTGTAATCGTCGATGTCTTCAAAGACCACGGCGCGGCCACGGTGCGTCATCAACGCGGGGGTTGCGGCAGAGGGTTTCAGCACAGCGCCCTTGGGGGCCAGATTGCCCTTGACCACCACCACGCCGCCCGATTGCGTCAGCGCTTTGTCGGCGGGCAGGATCACATCGGGGTTGTGGTTGACCACGTCTTTGACCTGATCCCACATCGTTTCGCCCGAAACGGTCAGCGCATCTTTGTGCAACAGCCCCGCTTCGCCCAATCGCTGGATCACGACGGGCAAGCCGCCGGCATAGAAGAACTCTTCCATCAGATATTTGCCCGAGGGCATCAGGTTCACAATCGTGGGCACATCGCGACCGCAACGGTCCCAATCTTCCAGCGTCAGGTCAATGCCCGCGCGGCCAGCGATGGCCAACAGGTGGATCACCGCGTTGGTTGATCCGCCGATGGCGGCATTGGTGCGGATGGCGTTTTCAAACGCCTCTTTCTTCAAGATGTCAGAGGGCTTCAGGTCATCCTTCACCATCTGCACAATCCGCCGCCCTGTAAGCTGCGCCATAACGCGGCGGCGGCTGTCAACCGCAGGAATGGCGGCATTGCCTGAAAGCGCCATGCCCAAAGCTTCCGCCATCGAGGCCATGGTGGATGCCGTGCCCATCGTGTTGCACGATCCAGGGGAACGGCTCATCGAAGCCTCAGCCTCCACAAACTCTTCCTTGGTCATGGTGCCTGCCTTGACCGCCTCTGAGAATTTCCAAAGGTGGGTCCCCGAGCCGACCCGTTCGTTCTTGTAATAGCCGTTCAGCATCGGCCCGCCCGTGACGATGATCGACGGCAAATCGGTCGAGGCCGCAGCCATCAGCAACGACGGGGTGGTCTTATCGCAGCCCACCAGCAGCACGCAGCCATCCATCGGCTGGCCGCGCATCTGCTCTTCCACCGCCATAGAGGCAAGGTTGCGAAACATCATCGCCGTGGGGCGAAACGCGCTTTCGCTGGTGGAAAAGACCGGCACTTCGACAGGAAAGCCGCCCGCCTCATAAATGCCGTGCTTCACGCGCTGCGCGAGGTCGTTCAGATGCGCGTTGCAGGGGGTCAGTTCTGACCACGTGTTCAAGATGCCAATGACAGGGCGGCCATCGAACAGATCAGGCGGGAAGCCTTGGTTCTTCATCCAGCCACGGTGATAGATATTGTCTTTCGACGTGCCGCCAAACCAAGTTTGCGAGCGCAGTTTGCGGGGCCATGCGGCGGGTTTGAACGTCATACTATCCTCACAAAGCTGTCACGGTTTGGGCCCCGTCTTGCCCTGGCGCAAAGGCTAAGGGGTTGATCAGGGGCAGGCCGAAGGTGGGTGAGTCAATCTCGAACACGTCGCCTGCTTGGGTTTTGATGCCATCTGCCACCGATAGGGTCGCGGTGCCAAAGAAATGCACGTGCAGATCGCCGGATTGGCGGAAGATGTCGTATTTGAAATGATGGTGTTCCAGATTGGCGATGGTATGCGACATATTCGCTTCGCCCGACAGGAAGGGCTTCTCCCAGATCACAGCGCCATCGCGGCGGATGCGGCTGGTGCCGCGAATGTCGGCGGGCAGATCGCCGACAAGGATTTCCGGACCGTAAGAGGCAACGCGCAGCTTGGAATGGGCCAGCCACAGGTAGTTTACCCGCTCGGTCACATGGTCGGAAAACTCGTTGCCCAAGGCCCAGCCGATGCGGTGCACTTGGCCATCCGGCCCTGCTATGTAAACGCCGGCCACTTCGGGTTCTTCGCCACCATCTTCGGCAAAACCGGGAGCCAGAAGGGCTGCGCCCGGAGCAACAGCGGCGTGGCCGTTGCCCTTGTAAAACCATTCAGGCTGCGCGCCAACCGCGCCCGCCGTGGGCCGCCCACCTTCCAGCCCCATGCGAAACATCTTCATAGAGTCAGTCAGCGTTTCGGCCTGACCCAGTTTGGCATGCATCGCATCGCGGGCCGAGGCTGATCCTAGATGCGTCAATCCCGTGCCTGTCATGTGCAAATGGGCAGGATCGGGGTGCGACACGGGCAGCAACAAGCGGCCGTCGCGGGCAGCCTCCGCCAAATCCACCACATCCCCTAAACCGCGCAGTGCCACTTCTTGCGCCAAGCCGCGCCCAGCCGCCACAGCAGCCAAGGCCAGATCATAAACCGACCCAGCCCCCGAAACCACACGTGCAACCGCGCCGTGCCGCGCCACGACCTGCACGCCCTTGGGCCCGCTGACTTGCGACAGATGCATTTAATCCCCCCCGTTATGCCCCGCTTGGGACTCACGCTAGCGCTAACTCACAACGATTGCGACTGAAAAACATGGAAAAACCAAACCCAAAACCCATTCTCCGAAGCATCGGAACTCCACGGGGGTGCCGGGGTATGAAACCCTTGTTTTTATGCCGTAAACCTGCGCGGCGACAGGTCCACCACCAAGCCCGCCTCAAGAGAAGGGGCAGCGCCCGTGATCAAATCCGCCACCAGTTGGCTGGCAGCGGGAGAGGTTTGGAACCCATAGCCACCCTGCCCCGCCAGCCAGACAAAATCGGGCGTAGTGACATCACGACCGATCACCAACGACCGGTCAGGCGAAAAGGTCCGCAAGCCCGCCCAAGAGGTGATCAGCCGTGTCACAGGTTCTGTCACCATCTCTTCATAGCGCGCCAAACCTTCGGCCAGCACCATGTCATCGGGCCAAGCATCATGCGGCGGCATCGGGTGTTCTTCGGCAGGAGATACGATCAGCGCCCCCGCATCGGGCTTGGCATACCATGTCTCACCACAGCCAAAAATCATCGGCCATTTTGACACATCGTGCCCGCCCGGTGCCGGAATGCGCGCCATCGACCGGCGGTTGGGCTGAAAGCCCAAGGGTTTAACGCCGGCCAGCTTGGCCACCTCGTCCACCCAAGCGCCTGCGGCGTTGATCAGCAGGCGGGCGGTGATGTCTTGGCCACCTGCCGTGACCCGCCAGCCACCGGCGATTTTGGCAATCGCGGTGACCTGCGCGCCCAAGTGATAAACTGCACCATGGGCCCGTGCGGTCTTGGCAAAGCCTTGCAGCAAAAGGTCGGTGTCAATATCCCACGCGTGTTCGGCCCAAGCAGCCAGCGCCACCTTATCGGGGTTCAAGATCGGCACCATGGCCTGTGCTTGGGCAAAGGAAATCCGCTCCACCCCCAAATCGCCCGCCTCATGAGCAAACTGATCCGCCTGATCAGCGCGGCCTAAAACCAGCAAGCCGCGCGGGCTTAGAACATCCTTGGCCGCACGAAAATAATCGCCCGAGGCCATCGACAGGCCCACCACCGGCGGCAAGCCATAGCGCGGTTCGTAAAGCGCCGCTGATCGGCCCGAGGCGTGATGCGCCAACGCCTTTTCCGCCTCGACCAACACGACCTTGCCATGCGGAGCCAAGCGGGCCGAGGCCGAAACCCCTGCAATTCCACCGCCAATGATCAGGAAATCTGCGTCCATAAAAGCCTCCATTTGCAAAAGGTTTTCCATGGATTGCTGAAAGGCACAAGGCCAAGGCGCTTGGTGACGGCTGGTCTGACGTAAACGAAAAAGGCCCGCATCGCTGCGGGCCTGTTCCAAACTATCTGCTCAGATCAAGCAGCGCTTTCAACGCCTTTGACGAACCAATCCATGACAGCCAGATCGCCCAAGCCCATCACTTCGCCTGCTTTCACCCGCTCCACGCCGTCCTGGTCATAGATCGGGCCGGTGAAGATGTTAAAGCTGCCGTCCATGTAGCCAGCCTTGACGATGTCAGCCGCCGCCGCCGCATCTGCCGTCACGGCCGCAGAATAGGGCGAGATCACAACTTCGCCGTCAACCATCCCGTCCCAAGTGTCGGTCGATGTCCAAGTGCCTTCCAAAATAGCCTTGGCGCGATCGATGTAATAAGGGCCCCAGATGTCTTCGATGGCGGTCAGGTGCGCGTTGGGCGCAAAGGCCGACATATCAGCGCCTTGGCCAAAGCCGAACAGGCCCTTTTGCTCTAGGATTTGCAGCGGGGCGGGGCTGTCGGTGTGGGTTGTGACCAGATCACAGCCCAAGTTGATCAGCGTCTCTGTCGCGGCAGCTTCTTTTGGCGGGTCGAACCAGCTGTCGATCATCAGCACTTTCACGATGGCTGCCGGGTTCTGCTTTTGGGCTGACAGCGCAAAAGAGTTCACGCCCAGAACCACTTCGGGGATCTTGAACGAGCCCAGATAGCCCAGTACGCCCGTTTTTGACATCTTGCCTGCGATGGTGCCCAGAACAGCGCGGCCTTCGTGGAAGCGGCTGTTATAGGTCGCAACGTTGTCGGCCCGCTTGTAGCCTGTGCAATGTTCAAACTTCACATCGGGGAATTCCGCAGCCACTTCCAACGTCTGGTCCATGTAACCAAACGAGGTTGTGAAGATCAGCTTGCAGCCCTGCTGGGCCAGATCGCGCAGAACAGGAATGGCGCTGGCGTCTTCAGCCACATTCTCGACGTAGATCGTTTCGATCTTATCGCCCAGTTCGGATACAAGCGCTTCACGGCCTTTGTTATGCGCCCAGGTCCAGCCATAGTCGCCGATCGGGCCAAGGAAGATAAAGCCGACTTTGACTTTGTCTTCGGCAAAAGCGGGTGAGGCGAGGGTTGCAAGCGTTGCAGCCCCTGCGCCTTTAAACAGCGTGCGGCGGGAAATCATGGTCATCAGACACTCCTGTTGGTTTGGGTCAGGTGGAAGGTAGGAACGGTTTTCCAAGACAGGCGGGCGCATTTGCCCCCGCCGTGCCTCGGGAAGAGATGAAAGACAAGGCGATCACAGTCATGGCATAGGGCATAGCCGCCCAAAACTGACTGGGCAAGAACGAGAACCCACTGGCTTTGGCATAAAGCTCTAGCGCCATCAAAATGCCAAAAAAGTAAGCGCCCGCGAAGAGCCGACCGGTGCGCCATCCGGCAAAGACCACCAAGGCCAAAGCGATCCAACCGCGACCTGCGGTCATTTTCTCGGCCCACATGGGCGTGATCACCATGCTAAAATAGCAACCACCAATCCCCGCCATGGCCCCACCAAAGGCAATCGCTGCATAGCGCACCTTGATGACAGAATAGCCGATGGAATGGGCCGACAGATCATTTTCGCCGACAGCGCGCAAAATCAGCCCCGCACGGGTGGATTTTAGGAACCATGTTGTCAGCGGCACCATGATCAAGGCAAAGTATACAAGGGGCGAATAGCCAAAGATCAGCCTTAGGTAGTCGTGCTTGGCCAAAACATCGGGAAACACGCTGGTAAAGGGCATGACGATCCGCCCCGTAAAGGACAATCCCATCAACGAGGATATGCCCGTGCCAAAAATCGTCAGCGCCAAGCCTGTCGCCACTTGGTTGGAATTAAGCTGCAAGACCAGCACGGCAAAGATCAAACTGGCCAAGGCCCCGCCTGCGGCAGCACCCAAAACACCGAACCACGGGTTGAACGTGTAAACCGTGACGGCAAAGCCGGAAATTGCACCGACCAGCATCATGCCTTCCACGCCAAGGTTCAAGACACCAGACTTTTCCACCACCAATTCGCCCAAGCCTGCAAGCAAAATGGGCGTAGATAGGCCCACCACGGTGATAATCGCCGCAATGATGAAATCTGGGCTCATCTTACACACCCGCCGCTTTGGTCGAAGCGATCAGTCGGATGCGGTAGCGCACCAGAATGTCACTTGCCAGAATGAAGAACAGCATCATCGCCTGAAAGATGCCTGCGGTGGAATTGGGAATATGCACGGAAGTTTGCGCCATTTGCCCGCCTACATAAGTCACGGCAAGAACAATACCGGCAATCAAACAACCAAACGGGTTCAAACGCCCCAAAAACGCCACGATGATCGCGGTGAACCCGTAACCTGACGGGAAGCCAAGATCCATTTTGTGCAGCACGCCCACAAATTCGAAAGCCCCCGCCAATCCAGCCATGGCGCCGCCGATGATCAGCGTGGCCCAGATCGTGCGCTTGCTGTCAAACCCACCGTGTCGCGCGGCCGTGGTCGAAGACCCCACCACCCGCACCTGATACCCAAATTCCGACCGCGCCATGATCACCCAAAAAACAAAGGGCAGGATCAGCGCAATCAACACACCTAGATGCACGGTTGAATCGGGCCAAACCGGCAGGGTTTGGCTGTCAGCCAAGGGGGCGGTTGCTGGAAAGTTGCGCCCGTTGGGGTCTTTCCACGGCCCGCCCACCAGATATCCCAACACTTGGAACGAGACATAGGTCAGCATCAGGCTGGACAGGATCTCGTTCACGTTGAACTTTGTGCGCAGCCAAGCGGGGACCGCGGCCCAAAGCCCACCGCCTGCAACGCCTGCGGCGATCATCAGAAGCACCACGAAAAACCCGCCGGTCTGGCCAAAAGCAATGCCCACGCCCGCACTGCACAAAGCCCCGATCACATATTGCCCCTCGGCGCCAATGTTCCACACTTGAGCGCGGTTGCCCATCGACAGACCCAAGGCGATGATGATCAAGGGGGCGGCTTTCACCGCGACGTCCTGCCATTTGTAACTGACAAGCAGTGGTGACAAGAAGATATCAACCACGGCCTTAAAGCCGTCGATCCCGATCAGGTCAAACACAACGATGCCGATCAGCATGGTCAACAAGACCGAAGCGATGGGTGTTGTCACCAACATTGCCATGCTTGGCTCGCGCCGTTTTTCCAGCTTAATGCGCATGGGCAACGTCTCCGTGAATGCCGCCCATCAACAGGCCAATCTCGTCAATCTTCGCGTCTGCTACGGCCATCGGGCGCGACAGACGCCCACCGTTGATAACGGCCATCGTGTCGCAAAGCGACAGCAGTTCATCCAGATCTTGGCTGATGACCACAATGGCCGACCCCGTCGCCGCCAGATCGACCAAGGCCTGATGGATCGCCGCTGCCGCCCCCGCATCCACGCCCCAAGTGGGCTGGCTTACAATCAGAACCTGCGGCTTTTGCAAGATTTCGCGGCCCATGATGTATTTCTGCAAATTCCCGCCCGACAGGCTTTCGGCCATAGCGCCAGGGCCGGTGGCCTTTACTGAAAACGCCTCGATCACTTCTCCCGCATAGGTGCGGGCGGCCTTGGCGTCGATCAAACCGGCGCGCACCATGCCCAGACGGTCGCGCGCTGTCAGCACGGCGTTGTCAGCAAGGGTAAAGATCGGCACAGCCGCATGGCCGTTGCGTTCTTCGGGAACCGACCCCATGCCGTGCCCCCGCCGCGCGCGGGCTTGCATATGGCCCACGGCAACACCGTCTACCGTCACACTGGCAGGATCAGCATTGGTAGCTTCTCCCGACAGGGCCAGTAGCAACGCGTTTTGCCCGTTGCCTGCCACGCCCGCCACGCCAAAAATCTCCCCAGCGCGCACATTGAAACTGATGTCGCTCAAGGCCGTGCCAAAGGGGCCATCGGCGGCCAGCGATAGGGCTTTAACCGCCAGCTTGGTTGCGCCAAATTCCCGCCCCGCAACCCGTGAGATATCTTTCAAACTGCCGCCGATCATCTTTTCGGCCATCGATCGGCTGGTTTCCACCGCCGGATCACAGGTATCGACCAACTGACCACCGCGCAGGATCGTGGCCGTGTCGCACAGCGCCTTAATCTCGTGTAGCTTGTGGCTGATATACAGGATCGAACAGCCTTCTTCAGCCAGTTTTCGCAGCACGGCGAATAACTGCTCCACCTCTTGCGGGGTTAGAACCGAGGTCGGCTCATCCATGATCAAAAGCTTGGGGTTCAGCAGCAAGGCACGGACAATCTCGATCCGCTGGCGTTCTCCGACCGACAAGGTCGACACAATCCGGTGCGGTTCCAGTTTCAGCCCATATTGGCCCATCACCGCCAAAATGCGGCTTTCCAGTTCGCGGGCGGGGATTTTGGCATCCATGCCAAGGGCGATGTTTTCTAAAACTGTCATCGCCTCGAACAGAGAGAAGTGTTGAAACACCATCCCGATGCCCAATTTCCGCGCAACTTTGGGGTTGGGCACGCTGATGCGCTGCCCGTCCCAGCGAATCTCGCCAGCGTCGGGTTGCATGATGCCGTAGATCATCTTGACCAGCGTCGACTTGCCCGCGCCGTTTTCGCCCAGCAAGGCGTGAATTTCACCGGGCTTGACCGAAAAGCCCACATTGTCATTGGCCAAAACGCCGGGAAACCGCTTGGTGATACCGGTCAGTTCAAGGCGGGCTGGGCTGGCCATTCTGGCTCCGTTATTCAGGGCAGGCTAGACGAGTGATGCGGATTGGCAGTTGGTTTGTATATCCCGCCGCAATTTGAAGCAGCTTCGCATTTCTGACATAAAACTGCAAAGCCCCCAAACCCATCCCCCAAGTTCACCAGTATGCGCGGCTGATTTCTTCAGCAATGCTAGCCCGACTTGCCCGACCGTCACAAGGGATTCGCACGGATATGCCCAAATCCGCGCCGATCGCCTGCTCTTTGGGCGGATTTGCGGCACTTACAGCTCTTGCCAGCCAGAACCATCCTGCCATGCTGGACCAAACCTAAAGACGAGGATGCTATGACCCTAGATCACGAGGCCCTGCTGCGCCGCGCCATCGACGAATCCCGCAAAGCGCGCGCGGCGGGCAACCATCCATTTGCCTGTATCCTTGTCGGCCCCGATGGCACGGTGCTGATGACCCAGCACAACGCCTATATGCCCGATCATGACATGACCGGTCACGCCGAACGGGTTTTGATGACCCGCGCCTCGACCACCTTGCCCAAAGAGGTGTTGAAAGAGTGCACCATCTACACCTCGGCAGAGCCTTGTGCCATGTGCGCCGGGGCGATCTATTGGACGGGTTTAAAGCGCGTGGTCTTTGGGCTGACGGAAAAGGATTTGAAAGCCATCACTGGCGATCATCCTGAAAACCCAACGCTGGATTTGCCCTGCCACATCATCTTTGCCGCAGGCCAGCGTCAGGTGGAAGTGATTGGCCCGATGCTCGAGGCCGAAGCGGCCGCTGTCCATGAGGGGGCTTGGGGCTAGGATTTTAACCCAAAAGGGGCGACATGGGATGTCGCCCCGCCTTTGATTAAGCAGAAACCTTCTTTGGACGATGCCTGCGGCCACGGCCAAAGGTCGTCGTCGTGGCTTTCAACTTTTGCGCCACGTCTTTTGTGATGGCCCCCTGCTCATAGCGCCAAGACCAGTTTCCCTTGGCCCGCCCCGGCACATTGGTGCGCGCATCGGTGCCAAGGCCCAAAAGGTCCTGCAACGGAACCACCACAGTGTCGGCGATCGAACTCATAGCCAATCGGATCATGGCCCAATGGATGTCTTGTTCCAGCACGGGCCCCGTATATTCTAGCACCTGCTGCTGTTGTTTTTGCGTCATCCCATTCCACCAACCCACGACAGTGTCATTGTCATGCGTGCCGGTGTAGCAGACGAAGTTGGCCTCAAAATTAAAGGGCAGATAGGGGTTTTCCGCACCCTTATCATCAAAGGCAAATTGCAAAACCTTCATGCCCGGAAAATCGAAGGTGTCGCGCAATTGCGCCACTTCGGGCGTCACGAGGCCCAAATCTTCGGCCCAAACCGGCAAATGGCCCAGTTCATGTTCCAGCGTATGGAAAAACGCATCGCCGGGGCATTTGGCCCAAGTGCCGTTGATGGCAGTTTTCTCGCCATGGGGGACCTGCCAATAGGCTTCAAATCCACGGAAATGGTCGATGCGAATGACATCAACGTGCTGGGTGAGCAGTTTGAACCGCTTTATCCACCAGTCAAAGCCCGTAGCTTCCAAATGTTTCCAATTGTAAACCGGATTGCCCCACAACTGCCCCGTGGCGCTGAAGTAATCAGGCGGCACGCCAGCCATCAGCTTGGGTTCCATCGTTTCGGGGATCAGTTCAAAGTTCGAAGGATTGGCCCAGACATCGACGCTGTCAAAGGCGACATAAAACGGAATATCGCCCACGATTCGGATGCCACGTTGGTGAGCATAATCACGCAAAACGCCCCATTGCCGGAAAAAGGCGAATTGCACGAATTTATAGAAATTTACCGCTTCGCCCATCTTGGCGCGGGCATGATCTAGGGCTGACGGGTCGCGTTTGGCCAAAGTTGGCGGCCATTGGTTCCACGTTTTCTTCGGGTGGCTGTCTTTTAGCGCCATAAACAGCGCGTAATCCTCAAGCCAATCGGCCTGCTCGGCGCAAAAAGCGTCATAGGCTGCGGCAAGTTTGGCATTGCTGCGAAAGGCTTTGGCCGCCTGCGCGAGGGCTGCAAACTTAACCTCTTTCACTGCCTGCAAATCTTTGGCAATCGACACCGTCTTGCCCGGCGGCTTGGCGATCATATCCACGCCGTCCGCAATCAAATCTTCAATGCTGATCAACAATGGGTTTCCCGCATTGGCCGAAAAAGACGCATAGGGAGAGCCGTCTTCCGCTGTCGGCCCCAAGGGCAGCACTTGCCAGATTTGCTGATGTGTTTGGCCCAGAAAATCCAAGAATGTCCGTGCCGCAGCGCCAAGGTCGCCAATGCCCCAGTCACCCGGAAAAGAGGTGGGGTGCGCCAAAATCCCACTGCGTCTTGTAACTTTCGATCTCATGGCCGCTCCTAAAAATACGTCAGGGTGAAGTGTCTTAAAAATGCCTGAGCAATTGAATTGTGCTGAGCTGGGTGGCCCTTTTCAATAGCATGGCATGCCCTGCAAAGGGTCAGACCCAAATCTGGCCCAGCGCCACGATTCTGACAAGCCTCTGATTGGTTAGGCAGCCTAGAAAAATGCGCCCAAAATGCCGATGCCGCTCTTTAATAGTCGGGCGCAAAGCCTATCGATGCGTCAATCTGCCCGCGCCGCCCGTCAATCAGCAATTCGCCAACACGTGCAGGTGTGCGGGCAATCACCCGTCCGCGCCGAATAACGGCCAGCTTCACGGCTTTTAGCCGCAAAGCCTCGGCAGGATCGCGGGCTTGCAGCACGATCAAATCGGCGTTGCAGCCCTTGTCCAAGCCGTACCCTTGCAGACCCATGGTGCGGGCGGAATTGGTCGTGAGCGCCTGAAATATCGCCGACTTTTCTTCTAAACTGCCCATTTGTGCGACGTGAATGGCCATATGCCCCACTTCCAGCATATCTCCCGACCCCATCGCATACCAAGGATCCATCACGCAATCATGGCCAAAAGACACATTTAAGCCCGCCGCCATCAATTCGCGCACCCGCGTCATGCCGCGCCGTTTGGGATAGGTGTCATGGCGGCCTTGCAGCATGATGTTGATCAAAGGATTGGGAATAACATTCATCTGCGCTTCGGCCATCAGTGGGATCAGCTTAGACACATAGTAATTGTCCATCGAATGCATCGATGTCAGGTGCGACCCCGTCACGCGCCCTTGCAAGCCAAAGCGCACCGTCTGCGCGGCCAAAGTTTCCACATGGCGCGACAGTGGATCATCGCTTTCGTCGCAATGCAAATCGACGGGCAGGCCGCGGTCGGCAGCCAAACGGCACAGCGCCTCCACCGAAGTGCGACCCTCCTCCATCGTGCGTTCAAAATGCGGGATGCCGCCGACAATATCAGCCCCCATATCCAAGGCCCGCGTCAGGGATGCAACGCCATCCTTGGCGCGGTAATAGCCGTCTTGCGGAAAGGCCACGACCTGCAAGTCAAGATAGGGGGCGACGCGGCGCTTGACCTCTAGCATGGCTTCCACAGTCACAAGGCGCGGGTCGGATGTATCGACATGGGTGCGCACGGCCAAAAGCCCTTGGGTCACGGCCAGATCGCAATAGCGCAACGCGCGGTCCACCAGCGCATCCACAGTCAGCGTGGGGCGCAATTCGCCCCACAAGGCGATGCCTTCCAGCAAAGTGCCCGACCGGTTCATCCGCGGCAGGCCAAGCGACAGGGTGGCGTCCATGTGAAAATGCGGGTCGATGAAGGGGGGCGTGACAAGGCGACCTGAGGCATCAATTTCTTCACGCGCCTCGGCGGCGATATGCGGGGCCACTTCGGCGATTTTGCCGCCCAGAATGGCGATGTCTTGGCCTTTGCGCCCATCGGGCAGGTTGGCTTGCCGCAGGATCAGATCGAACATGGGGCCTCTTTGGGGTTCGCCGCCTGTGCGGGGCTTTGGGCTTGGTGCAGGAATTCAGCGGCGACCCCAAGGGCAATCGCTTGGGGGTGTTTGCCCAAGGCGGGTTGGCCTATGGGGCAGGTGATCTTGGCGATGTCAAAGGGGCTATGGCCCAGTTCTGTCAGCCGCTTTTGAAACCGCACCCATTTGGTGGTGCTGCCAATCAGGCCGCATCGCAAAAAGCCATGAAGAAGGGCGCGGTGGCAGATATCAAGGTCTAAAATGTGCGAAAAAGTCAAGATCAGATGCTCTGCATCGCGCGGCGCAAGGGCCATGGCTTGCGCCAAATCAGGCGCTGGCAGGGCGGTGACACCCAAAGGGATGGCATCGGGGAAGCGGTCAAGGGCGACATCAACCCATGTGATTGACAGGTCGGGCAAGGGGGCCATGACGGCGGCAATGGCCCGTCCCACATGGCCAGCACCCCACAGCCAAAGCTGGCGTTTGGGGGTCATAACCGGCTCAACCAACCAACCTTGCAGCAATTGCGTGACAGGCTGCGCCCCTTGCCCCCGCGCTTGCGCCATCAGGCGTTGCACCGCCAAGGGCATGGGCGATCCATCAACACTGCGCGCAACGATGGGGCCTTGGGGCAGGGTGCTTGCGGTGAAAACCTCGGTCACCAAAGTGACGGCTCCACCACAGCACTGGCCCAAGGCGGGGCCAAGTGGGATGCGGGCCAAGGTGCAGGCTTGGGTCTGGACACGGGCGGCGAGGGTGGCTTGATGCTCCAAAGCGCCACCACCGATTGTGCCAGATTGGCCGCTTGCCCAAACCAGCATCGAAGCGCCCGTTTCCCGAGGCGCAGACCCGTCATGGCTGGCAATCACAACCCGCGCCACCCGTCCGTGCTGCTGCACTGCCGCTGTTAAGGCAGGCAGGTCAAACATCTTGCACCCTTTGCACGGCCATCAAGACCCGTTCCGCAGTGGCAGGCGCATTCAGCGCGGGATAGGCAGGCCCACAGGCCGAAATGGCGTGTGAGATCGCCATAAAGGCCGAAATCCCAAGGTTAAACGGCGGCTCGCCCACAGCTTTTGATTTGCCAACGGTGTCTTCGGCATTGGGCACTGTCCACAGATCAACGTTAAAGATCGGCGGGCGGTCCGACACGGCGGGGATCTTATAGGTGCTGGGGGCATGGGTCGTCAGATGGCCCTTGGCGTTCCAGACCAGCTCTTCGGTGGTCAGCCAACCAGCGCCTTGCACATATGCCCCTTCGACTTGGCCAATATCGAGCACGGGGTTCAGCGAGGTGCCTGTATCATGCAAAATATCACAGCGCAGGATGCGGTTTTCGCCTGTCAGCGTGTCAATCACCACTTCGGTCACGGAAGCGCCGTAGGCGAAATACAGAAACGGGCGGCCTTGGCCTTTAACCCTGTCCCAGTTGATCTTGGGGGTGGCGTAAAATCCGGTCGACGACAGTGACACCCGCGCTTGATAGGCCCAAGCGACCACACGGGCGAAATCGTAAACCTCACCCCCGACACGCACTTGCCCGTCTTTGAACCGCACCGTTTGCGGTTTCACGCCGTGTTTGTCGGCAATAAAGGCCGAAAGCCTGTCGCGGATCGTAAGTGCTGCGTTCTCTGCCGCCTTGCCGTTCAAGTCTGACCCAGACGAAGCCGCCGTGGCCGAAGTGTTGGGCACTTTGCCCGTGTCGGCGGCTGTGATCTTGACCTGTGCTGCCGTCAGCCCAAAGACTTGGGCTGTCACTTGGGCGACCTTTTGATTCAGCCCTTGGCCCATTTCTGTGCCGCCGTGGTTCACGATGACAGAGCCGTCTTGATATACATGCACCAAAGCACCGGCTTGGTTCAGAAAGGTCAGCGTAAACGAAATGCCAAACTTCACCGGCGTCAGTGCAATGCCCTTTTTCAGGATCGGGCTTGTGGCGTTAAACGCCTCTACCGCCAGACGGCGCGCTTGGTAGTCTGACGTTGCCATCAAGCGATCTAGGATTTGGTCGGTGATGGAATCGTCCACCTCCATCCCGTAGGGGGTGGTTTGCGGCGCGCTGCCCATGGCTGCGTAAAGGTTGCGCTGCATGATGGTGAGGGGGTCAAGACCCAAGTGATGCGCCAGATGGTCAATCACCCGCTCGATCCCCACAATCCCCTGCGGCCCGCCAAAGCCACGATAGGCGGTGGCCGATTGGGTATTGGTTTTCAAACGGTGGCTTTCGATGCGGATATTGGGGATCCAATAGCAATTGTCGGCATGCAACATGGCGCGGTCAGCCACGGCAAGCGAGAGGTCTTGGCTATAGCCGCAGCGCACAAGATGGGTGAAATCAACGGCGATCAAGCGGCCTTCGGCATCGGCCCCCGCCTTGTAGCGGATTTTCAGATCGTGGCGCTTGCCCGTGATCACCATATCATCGTCGCGGTCATAACGCATTTTGCATGGCTTGCCCGTGGCATGGGCCGCAACCGCGCAGGCCACGGCCAAAGCGTTGCCTTGGCTTTCCTTACCGCCAAAACCGCCGCCCATCCGCCGCATCTCTACCCGCACCGCAGACATGGGCAGATGCAGGGCATGGGCCACTTTGTGCTGAATTTCGGTGGGATGCTGGGTCGAGGCGATGATGTGCATGCCATCTTCTTGCGGGATGGCGGCGGCAATTTGGCCTTCAAGGTAGAAATGCTCTTGGCCACCCACCTCAATCTCGCCCTCAACCACCACTGCGGCCTTGGCCATATCGGCCACATCGCCACGGCTCCAAATGATCGGGCCTTGTTCAAAGCGCGAATTGGCGGCAAGCGCTTGTTCCACAGTCAAAAGCGCTGGCAGCGGAGCATAGGTGATTTTGGCCAAACGGGCGGCTTTGCGCGCCTGAAGGTGGCTTTGCGCCACAACCAAAAACACCGGTTGGCCGGCGTAATGCACTTTGCCAACGGCCAGCAGAGGCTCATCATGCACGGTGGGCGAGACATCGGGCATATCGGGCAGGTTTTCGGCCGAAAACACCGCCACTACGCCGGGGGCAGAACGCACCGCTGTCAGATCAAGGGATGTGATGTCGGCATGCGCTTCGGTGGATAGGCCAAAGGCCAGATGCAAAGCGCCTTCGGGCAAGGGCACATCATCGACATAGCGGGCTTGGCCGGTGACGTGCAGTGGGGCGCTGTCATGGGGAAGAGAGGCTCCAATCGTCATGCGTGCACCTGTTGGACGGAAACGGGCTGACCCGACAGGTCATGGAAATACCGCGTCAGCAGGTTTTGCGCGCTGAGAAGCCGGTAGTCGGCTGAGGCGCGCATATCACTGAGCGGTTGGAAATCTTGGGCAAAGGCGGCGCTTGCGGCTTTTAGGGTTTGGAGTGACCACGGCCGACCTACCAGTGCCGCTTCCACATGGGCCGCGCGTTTGGGAATGCCCGCCATGCCGCCAAAGGCGATACGGGCGGCGGTGACATTTTTGGCCTCGATCGTCACGTTGAAACACCCGCAAAGTGCGGAGATATCTTGGTCGAACCGTTTGGATATCTTGTAGCAGCGCAGGGCGGGGGCTTTGGCGGGGATCGAGATGCCTGCCACGAACTCGCCAGCGCGGCGGTCTTGCTTGCGGTAGTCTAGGAAGAACGATTCCAACGGGATCGAGCGCATCTCGTCCCCCCGCCGCAGGTGTAGCGTGGCCCCCAAGGCGATCAGCGCGGGTGGGCCATCGCCAATGGGCGAGCCGTTGGCGATGTTGCCGCCGATGGTGGCCGCATTACGCACTTGGGTGGAGCCATAACGCTGCAGCATGGCTGCGAAAGACGGGTGAAGCGGGAGCAGGGCTTTGCGCAGCGCCTCGACCGTGACGCCGGCGCCGATATGCACCAAGGACCCTTGAAACTCGATCTGTTGCAGGTCGGTTGCGCCGTTCAAAAACGCCACAGGGCCAAGGTCGCGCATCTGTTTGGTGACCCAAAGGCCAACATCGGTAGCGCCTGCGATCAACGTCGCCTGTGGGTTCACTACATACCATTCTGCGAGGTCATCGCTGCTGATCGGTTGGAAAACGGTGGCTCTGCTCGCCCCTTTGGGAACCCCCAAGGATATTTGAGCGCGGATGATAGAGGCATCCTTCAGCCAGTCCGGCACGGGCTCTGCCTCGGCAGCTTGGGCGGCGCGGATGATGGGGGCATAGCCGGTGCAGCGGCACAGGTTGCCCGCCAGCGTGGTGTCATGATCGCGGTCCCCATTCAGATGCGCTGTGGCCATCGACATGACAAATCCAGGCGTGCAAAAGCCGCATTGGCTGCCGTGATGGGCGACCATGGCAGTTTGCACGGGATGGGCTTGGCCGTCGGGGCCAGTTAAACCCTCGACCGTTCGGATGGCTTTGCCTTGCAGTTGGGGAAGGAACAATATGCAGGCGTTGAGCGCGCGGGCCCCATGCTCGTCGGTGACCATCACGGTGCAGGCACCGCAATCGCCCTCGTTGCAGCCCTCTTTCGTGCCCTTAAGCCCTGCGGTTTCGCGCAGGTAATCAAGCAGGGTTTGGGTGGGGCTTTGAATGGATAAGGAAACGGGGGCTCCGTTCAAGGAAAACGTCACCTGCGTCATGATAAGTCCTGCCGCGGTCTTTTGACCAGGCTTTGCCCCCCGATGCGGCGGAAAGGGGCAAGCTAGCGCGAATTGAACGGGACAAGGGGGCTTATGTCCAGCCCTTCCTTTGGGATTCGGGCGAAAGGTCTTTCGGGGAATGGGCAAGAATGGCGCGAAATTGGGCTGAAGCGGCCCGTTTCCCTTTGGCGCGCCTTGGTCTAGGCTGACCCCATGAGCCAGGCCCGATTCATCCATTTGCGCGTCCATACAGAACACTCCCTGCTGGAAGGGGCTGTTCCGGTCAAAACGCTGATCAAATTGGCCAAGGCGGCAGAGATGCCCGCCGTGGCTGTGACCGACACAAACAACATGTTTGCGGCTTTGGAGTTTTCGGTTTCGGCCTTGGCCGAGGGTGTGCAGCCGATTGTGGGCTGTCAGGTGTCAGTCGCTTACGAAGTGCCCGGCCCCGGAGAAAAGGCCAAGCCTGCCGCCCCCGTTGTTTTGCTGGCACAGAACGAGGTTGGGTATTTGAACCTGATGAAGCTGAACTCGTGCCTTTATATCGACAAGGCCGGCGCTTTGCCTCAGGTGACCCTGGAAGAGCTAGAGCGGTTTAGCGCGGGCGTGATCTGCCTGACGGGAGGGTCTGACGGACCCTTGGGACGGATGATCTTGGCGGGGCACTTGCCCAAAGCGCGGGCCTTGGTGCAGCGGTTGGCTGCGGCTTACCATGACCGTCTCTATGTTGAACTGCAGCGCCACCCCGGCGAAGGCGGGGCGCTGCCTGAAGGTGAGGCGGCGTCAGAACCCGCGATGGTCGATCTGGCCTATGAACTGGGCCTGCCACTGGTTGCCACCAACGATGTCTATTTCCCCAAGGCCGAGATGTATCTGGCCCATGACGCCATGATCTGCATCGCCGAGGGCGCTTATGTTGACCAAAGCCAACCGCGGCGCCGTCTGACCCCCCAGCATTATTTCAAAACCGAGGCCGAGATGGCCACCCTCTTCGCCGACCTGCCAGAAGCCTTGGAAAACACGGTCGAGATCGCCCGCCGTTGCGCCTTTGCCGCCTATAAGCGCAAGCCCATCCTGCCCAAGTTCGCCGATGACGAGGTGCAAGAACTGCGCCGTCAGGCCAATGCAGGGCTGCAAGCGCGGTTGGCGATTATTCCGCATTCTGTCACCCCCGCCGAGTATCAGGCGCGGCTGGATTTCGAACTGGACGTCATCGAAAAGATGGGGTTCCCCGGCTATTTCCTGATCGTGGCCGATTTCATCAAATGGGCCAAGGATCAGAGCATTCCGGTGGGACCGGGTCGCGGATCTGGCGCGGGCTCTCTAGTGGCTTATGCGCTGACCATCACCGACCTTGACCCTTTGCGCTATGCCTTGCTGTTCGAGCGCTTCTTGAACCCCGAGCGCGTCTCGATGCCCGACTTTGACATCGACTTTTGCATGGATCGCCGCGAAGAGGTGATCCGCTATGTGCAAGAGAAATATGGGCGCGAGAAAGTGGCGCAGATCATCACCTTTGGCGCTTTGCTGTCCAAGGCTGCGGTGCGCGATGTGGGGCGGGTGTTGCAACTGCCCTATGGGCAGGTCGACCGCCTGTCAAAGATGATTCCGTTGGAAGGGGTTAAACCCGTCAGCATCACCAAGGCCTTGGCCGACGAACCCCGTCTGCGCGAGGCCGCCAAAGAAGAGGTGGTGGGCCGTCTTTTGGGCTTTGCCCAGCAGATCGAAGGGCTGTATCGCAACGCCTCTACCCATGCCGCAGGGGTGGTGATTGGTGACAGGCCGCTAGACGAACTGGTGCCTTTGTACCAAGACCCAAGGTCCGATATGCCCGCAACCCAGTTCAACATGAAATGGGTCGAAGCGGCGGGATTGGTGAAGTTTGACTTTCTGGGGCTAAAGACCCTGACAGTTATTCAAAACTGCATGGAACTTCTGGCGCTGCGCGGCATATCGTTCGACATCAACCTGATTCCGCTCGACGACAAGCCATCTTACGACCTTTATGCCAGTGCGAAGACGGTTGCGGTGTTTCAGGTGGAAAGCAGCGGCATGATGGATGCGCTGCGGCGCATGAAGCCCACCTGCATCGAAGACATCGTGGCGCTGGTGGCCCTGTATCGCCCCGGCCCGATGGAAAACATCCCGGCCTATTGCGAGGTCAAGAA
>CAMAYO010000012.1 GCA_945862465.1 Pseudorhodobacter antarcticus
ACCTTGGCTTGGGCGCGTTCCAGCGATTTGTTCACCCACGGATGAACGATGCTTTCGCCTTCCTTGAGGCCAAGCGTCGACAGAACTTTGTCCAGCCGTTCTGACCCAAAGATCCGCATCAGATCGTCTTCCAGCGACAGGAAGAACGAAGACCGTCCCGGATCGCCCTGACGGCCCGAACGGCCGCGCAACTGGTTGTCGATCCGGCGCGATTCGTGGCGTTCGGTGGCCAGCACAAACAGGCCCCCTGCGGCCAGAACACGGGCCTTTTCGTCGGCGTGTTCGGCCTCGATCTTGGCGCGCACTTCATCAGGGTGCAGGTGCGGGTCGGCAGCAATCGCCTCGATCACCTTCAATTCCACATTGCCGCCCAACTGAATATCGGTGCCACGACCCGCCATGTTGGTGGCGATTGTCACAGCGCCGAACTTGCCAGCATCGGCCACAATCTGCGCCTCGGCCTCGTGTTGGCGGGCGTTCAGCACATTGTGGGCGATGCCTTCTTTTTTCAGCAATTCTGACAGCGCTTCAGACTTTTCGATCGATGTCGTGCCCACAAGGATCGGTTGGCCCTTGGCGTGCGCTTCGTGGATCGATTTCACCACACCGTCCAGTTTTTCGCGCGCCGTGCGGAACACCTGATCGTTGTCGTCAATCCGGCTGATCGGGCGGTTGGTCGGCACTTCGACCACGCCCAGTTTGTAGATTTCCATGAATTCGTCGGCTTCGGTCGTGGCCGTGCCCGTCATGCCCGACAGGCGGTCATAAAGCCGGAAGTAGTTCTGGAACGTGACTGAGGCGAGGGTGACATTCTCTGGCTGGATCTTGACGCGTTCCTTGGCTTCAATCGCTTGGTGCAAGCCTTCTGACAGGCGGCGCCCGCGCATCATGCGGCCGGTGAATTCGTCAATCAGCATCACTTCGCCCGCTTGGACGATGTAGTGCTGGTCTTTTTGATACAACTTATGCGCCCGCAAGGCTTGCGTGACATGGTGCACGATGGTCGTGCTTTCCGGATCATAAAGCGACTGTCCATCGGGCAGCAGGCCCGCAGTCAGCAGGCGCTGTTCCAAAAACTCGTTGCCCTCTTCGGTATAAGTGGCAGCGCGGGTCTTTTCATCCAGCTTGTAATGCGTTTCGTTCAGTTCAGGGATCAAAGCGTCGATCTTTTGATACAGATCGCTGCGGTCTTGGCTGGGGCCAGAGATGATCAACGGCGTGCGTGCTTCGTCGATCAGGATCGAGTCCACCTCGTCAACAATCGCGAAATTATGGCCGCGTTGGGCCATTTCGGCGATCGTGGCTTTCATATTGTCGCGCAGATAATCAAAGCCCAATTCGTTGTTGGTGGCATAGGTGATGTCGGCGCGGTAGGCGGCGATTTTTTCGGCTTCGGGTTGGTAGGGGTAAACCACCCCCGTCGTCAGGCCCAAAGCGCTGTAAACCTTGCCCATCCAAGAGGCGTCACGCTTGGCGAGATAGTCGTTCACGGTGACAACGTGAACACCTTTGCCGGAAAGAGCATTCAGATAGGCCGGAAAGGTGGCGACCAAGGTCTTGCCTTCGCCCGTGCGCATTTCGGCAATATTGCCCTGATGCAAGAAAATCCCGCCCTTCAGTTGCACATCAAAGGCCCGCAGGCCCAATGCGCGGCGCGCCGCTTCGCGGCAATTGGCAAAGGCTTCAGGCAAGAGGGAGTCAAGGCTTTCGCCGCTCTCTTGCACGCGCTGTTTGAAGGCGGCTGTCTTGGCGATGATCCCCTCATCGCTTAGGGCGGCAAACTCGGCTTCAAGCGCGTTGATCTTGGCGACCAAGGGGCGCACCGACTTAACCGCGCGGTCATTGGGGGTGCCAAAGACTTTCCGTGCAAGCGTTCCCAAACCCAGCATCAATCACTCCGCCCGACCAAATTTCCGCCAGCGTTGTGCTGACACGTTCGTGTGAGGCTTGGCCTTGCCCGCACCCATGCCGCCCCATAGAACAGCCGGATAGGTTGGCCAACCTGCATCCGGCCCACGACCATGGGGCCTGTGCGATTTAAGGTCTGGCCATGCCATAGTCAACGCTGCGCAAGCCGCAGCCCTATCAGGAGTGTGTCATATGACGAAACTTTCCGGCTTCTGCGCCGCTTTGGCGCTTTGCGCGGCCTTTGGCCTGCCGTCTATGGCCCAAACCACGGCCCCTTCGGCAGACACTGTGCTGGCGACGGTCAACGGAGTAAACATCACTTTGGGCGATGTGATCGTCACCCGAATGGGTCTGCCCGCCCAGTATCAATCTTTGCCCGATGACCAGCTGTTCACTGGCATCGTCGACCAACTGGTGCAGCAAGAGGCGCTGGCCCAATCTTTGGGTGATGCGGTGTCCAAGAAGTCCACGATTGCGATCCAAGGGCTTAAGCGCAGCTATCTGTCGAACGAGGCGCTTTTGGCTGGCATCAAAGACGCCGTCTCGGACACCGAAATTCAAAAGGCCTATGAGGCCAAATACAAAGACATGGCCCCCAGCCTTGAATACCACGCCTCGCATATCTTGGTGGACAGCGAAGATAAGGCCAAAGCCCTTTTGGCCGATATTGAAGGCGGTCAGGCTTTTGCCGAAGTAGCCAAGGCCAATTCCACGGATGGTTCAGCCGAAGGTGGCGGAGATTTGGGCTGGTTCGGCTTGGGCGCAATGGTCAAGCCGTTTGAAGATGCCGTTGTGGCAGCCCCCGTGGGCAAGGCCATTGGCCCGATCAAAACCGACTTCGGCTGGCACCTGATTCTTGTCACAGAAACCCGCCCCAAAGCAGCCCCGCCCTTGGCCGACGTGCAGGACCAAATCGCCGCAGAGGTTCAAAAAGCCGCCGTCGAGGCCTTTATCAAGGCCACCGAAGACAAAGCCACGATCACCCGCACGCTAGAGGGGATTGACCCCGCCGTGATCAAAGACGTTACTCTGCTGGACAAGTAAGGAGAATGCCATGGGCAAGACCGATTGGAAGGCCGAAGCGAAAGCGCTGAAGAAAGAGATCAAGTCTCTTAGCGGCGCCAAAAAGGCGCAGAAACCTGCTGCCAAGAAAGCCAAACCTGTCTCGCCCTTGGCACCGAAGGGCTTCCCCGCCTTGCCCCAGATCCGTGGCATTGAATTTGCCGCGGTCGAGGCCGGGGTGCGCTATCAAAACCGCAAGGATGTGATGCTGGTGCGCCTCGCCCCCGGCACGGCTATGGCGGGGGTCTTCACCCGTTCCACCACGCGCTCGGCCTGTGTGCGCGATTGTCAGGCCAAAATCACCGCCCGCGTGCCAAAGGGGGCGGGGGCGGCGATTGTCGTGAACTCTGGCAACTCCAACGCCTTCACAGGGGCCAAGGGCGACGCCTCGGTTGCGGCCATCACGGGCGGGGTGGCGCAAGCCTTGGGCCTGCCCGCCAGCCGTGTCTTTTCCTCGTCCACCGGTGTGATCGGCGAACCTTTGCCGCATGACCGCATCTTGGCCGCGATCCCCGCCCTGCAAGCCGGATTGCGGCAAGACGCCATCGCTATGGCGGCAGAGGCGATCATGACGACCGACACCTTCCCCAAGGGCGCGTCGGCCACTATCGCGGGCGAGGGTGGCCCGATCCACATTGCGGGCATCGCCAAAGGCTCGGGCATGATTGCACCCGATATGGCGACGATGCTCGTTTATATCTTTACCGATGCCAAAATCAGCGCCACGGCCCTGCAAAAGATCCTGTCCCGCAACACCGATGCCACGTTTAACTCCATCACTGTGGATAGCGACACATCGACCTCTGACACGCTGCTGCTGGCCGCCACTGGCCAATCTGATGCCGCCCCCCTGAAAGGCGCCACGCTTAAAGCCTTTGAAGTGGCGCTGACAGGCGTGATGCTGAACCTCGCCCATCAAGTGATCCGCGACGGCGAAGGGGCCACCAAATTTGTCGAGGTGAATGTTACGGGCGCAGCAACCGATAGCGACGCGCATAGGGTGGCTTTGGCCATCGCAAACTCTCCGCTCGTGAAAACCGCCGTTGCGGGCCAAGATCCCAATTGGGGGCGTATTGTGGCCGCCATTGGCAAATCAGGGGCTGCGGCAGAGCGCGATCGCCTGACGATCAAATTCGGCGATATCGTCGTAGCCCGCAAAGGCTGGCGCAATCCTAAGTATCGCGAGGAAGACGGCGCAACCTATATGCAGCAGCCCGAACTCGTGATCTCGGTCGACATGGGTCTTGGCCGTGGCAAGCGCAAAGTCTGGACCTGCGATTTGACCAACCGCTATGTCGAGATCAACGCTGATTACCGCTCGTAGCGTGGCCGTGGGTGCTGGCCTATGAATGTGCTTCTCGTCTCTGCCGTGGCGCTGATTGATGCTGACGGGCGGGTGCTTTTGGCCCAACGCCCCGAAGGCAAATCGATGGCTGGCCTGTGGGAGTTTCCTGGTGGCAAGGTAGAAGCGGGCGAAACGCCCGAGGCGGCGCTGATCCGCGAACTGCACGAAGAACTGGGCATCAATACCTGGAAAAGCTGCCTTGCGCCGCTGACCTTTGCCAGCCACGCTTACGAAAAGTTCCACCTGCTGATGCCGCTCTTTGCTTGCCGTCGTTGGGAAGGCGTGCCGGCCCCGCGCGAAGGGCAAACGCTGGCTTGGGTGCGCCCCGACCGGTTGCGCGACTATCCTATGCCGCCGGCCGATATCCCCCTGATCCCCATTCTGCGTGATTGGCTGTGAACTGGGGTGGTGTTGACAATTGCTACACTTTCGTGAAGTTTTTAAATCTTAAGAGTGACAAAAACACGCAATCTGCGATTTACGCGGCGAATTTTGCCTCATAGACTCATATTTGCCGTCAAAATATGGAACGAGACCCATGCTTAGAACAATAACAATCGGCAGCAGCGTCTACATACAGGGAACTTTCCTCAAAGACCTTGGCGATGGGCAGATCGCCATCAAAGTCTATGAGGGCACCTTTGTTGGGCGTCCTGTGACGCCGTTTAAAGCGCGCGAAACCGCTGACGCATAACGCAAAAGGCCGGGCTCGCGCCCGGCCTTTTGATTTCCTGCAGCCTGCTATCAGGCCAGCGTGCGCTGAACTTCTTCGCGCTCGAAGATTTCGATCACGTCGCCAGAGCGGATGTCTTCATAGCGTTCAAAGGCCATGCCGCATTCTTGGCCCATTGGCACGTCTTTGACCTCGTCCTTGAAGCGCTTCAGCGTTTTCAGCGTGCCTTCGTGGATGACCACGTCGTCGCGCAGCAAACGCACACCAGCCGACCTGCGGGCAACGCCTTCGGTGACCAAGCAGCCCGCCACGTTGCCGATGCCTGTGATTTTGAAGACCTCTTTGATCGTCGCATAGCCAATAAAGGTTTCGCGGATCTCGGCTTTCAGCAGGCCTGAGGCGGCTTTCTTAATGTCATCCACCAGATCATAAATGATCGAGTAGTAGCGCACATCGACGCCCTTTTGCGTAGCCGAGGCGCGGGCCGTGGCGTTGGCGCGCACGTTAAAGCCGATGATCGGCGCTTTACTGGCTTCGGCCAGACCCACATCGGTATCGGTGATAGCCCCCACGCCCGAATGCAGCACGCGCACGCGCACCTCGTCGTTGCCGATCTTTTCCAGCGCCTGAACGATGGCTTCCGCCGAACCTTGAACGTCAGCCTTCACGATGATCGGCAGTTCTGCCACGGTCAGGTCGGCCTTGGCCTTGGCCATCAGCTGTTCCATCGTGGTGGCAGCGCCCACAGCAGCGCGTTTGTCTTTGGAGGCTTTTTCGCGGTAGTCGGCGATTTCGCGGGCTTCGGCTTCGGTGTTCACCACGTTCAGCGTGTCACCGGCGTGCGGTGTGCCGGAAAGACCCAGCACTTCGACCGGAACGGACGGACCGGCCTCAGTCACGGTTTCGCCCTTGTCGTTGATCAGCGCGCGCACTTTGCCCCACTGCTGGCCCACAACAAAGATGTCGCCTTTGCGCAGCGTGCCATTTTGCACCAACACAGTCGCCACGGGGCCACGGCCCGAGTCGAGCTTGGCTTCAATCACAGCCCCTGCCGCCTGACGATTGGGGTTGGACCGCAGTTCCAAAATTTCGGCCTGCAACGCGATGGCTTCAAGCAGGTTATCAATGCCCTTGCCCGTCTTGGCCGAAACTTCAACATCTTGCACGTCGCCCGACATTTCTTCGACAACCACGCTATGTTGCAGCAAATCGGTGCGCACTTTGGTCGGATTGGCCTCGTATTTGTCGATCTTGTTGATCGCCACGATCATCGGAACCTTGGCGGCTTTCGCATGGGCGATGGCTTCCACGGTTTGCGGCATCACCGCATCATCAGCGGCAACGACCAGAATAACGATGTCGGTCACATGCGCCCCGCGGGAGCGCATCGAGGTAAAGGCCGCGTGACCGGGCGTATCTAGGAAAGTCACCAACTGGCCGTTGGCGGTTTTCACCTGATAAGCGCCGATGTGCTGCGTGATCCCGCCCGCTTCGCCAGACACCACATTGGCGTGGCGAATGGCATCCAAAAGCGAGGTTTTGCCGTGGTCAACGTGGCCCATGATCGTAACGATCGGCGGGCGCGGCATCAGGTCTTCGGACTTGTCCTTGACCGTATCAATCGCCTGTTCCACGTCGGCATCCGTCACACGCACAGCGCGGTGGCCGAATTCTTCGATCACGAGTTCCGCGGTATCGGCATCAATGGCTTGGTTCATCGTGACCATCATGCCCATTTTCATGAGCGATTTGACCACATCAGCGCCGCGTTCCGCCATGCGGTTCGCCAGTTCTGACACAACGATGGTTTCGGGCAACTGCACATCGCGCACTTGCTTTTCGGGCTTCAGACCCATGCCCAAGGCCTTGAGGCGGGCCTTTTCCTGCTTGCGCTTCATCGCAGCCATGCTGCGCTGGCGGCCACCTTCGTCGGCAACCGCATCAGACAGGGTCAGCTTGCCTGCGCGGCGGCCTTCTTCGCCTTTGGCTTTGCTGGCGGCGCGTTCGCGATCTTCACGCTCGCGGTCGGCGCGGCGCGGCGGCAAGCCGGGCTTGGCCGAGGCAGGCCCACGCGACACGGCATCGTCAACTGGTGCGGCAGCAGCTGTCCGTGATGGCGCGCGCGACGAGGGTGCACCCGCAGAGCGGGGTTCCGTGCGCGCCTGTCCGGCGCTGGCTTGGCGCGCCTCTTCAATCGCTTGAGCAGCGGCGACGGCTTCAGCGCGAAGACGCTCTTCCTCTGCGGCCTTGGCGCGGGCGGCAGTTTCTGCCTCGCGCTGTTCGCGTTCTTTGATCTCGTTTTCTTCGCGCTTGCGCTGGCGGTCTTCTTCGCGGGCCTTTTCATCTTCGACACGCTTGGTGGCATCGTCAGCCTCGCGCGCTTTGGCGGCGCGCAGGGCAGACATACGGCGTTCCATTTCGGCATCCGAAATGCCCGCAGGCCGTTTGGACGGATCGCCCAAACGCGGAGAGGTGGCCACTGCGGCCCCCGTGCCAGGAGTGGGTGCGGCACCCTTGTTCGGCACCACCGTCAGCTTGCGCTTGACCTCAACCACGACGCTTTTCGTGCGGCCATGCGAGAAGCTTTGCTTCACCTGACCGGAACGAGGTGCGCCACCCAAGCCGAGGGGTTTTTTGCCGTCTGTATCGCTCATGCGTCCTACATATCCTTCAAGGCGGCATCCTCGCCGCCATCATGCCCGAAGACCTGCTCTCGCAGCCCTCCCAGCCTTGCCGCTTCCTCTACAACACGAGTCGTAAGTACACCAGCCGCAAGCGCGGCGTGTATCGCACGTTCGCGGCCAAAGGACAAACCCAATTCCCGTGCCGTGAGGCACCCGATAAACCTTCCCCCGATTTCCGGAGGCCGCAACTTCGTCTTTCCACGTTCCGATCCGTCAGCTGCTTGAACCAGCACCCTTGCGCGCCCGTCCATCAGCCATTCCTTCACCTTTTCATAGCCTGTCACAGCGGCATTGGCCTTGCGACACAGCGAAATGGTGTCTTGCACCCGCCGCAGCACCAGCGCCTCGACCAGATCGGCCAAACCTTCTGGTACTTTGACAGGCTGCTTGGCGGCACGGGCAAACAGGCCCTTGGTCGCCGCTTTTTCAATCGCCTTGCGGTCGGCCGAGACATAAAACCCGCGCCCGGGCAGGCGGCCCAGAATATCGGGCGTCACCTGACCTTCGGGGTCAAGGCAAAAGCGGATCAGTCCGGCCTTGGGCTGAACTTCCCCGGTCACAATGCACTTGCGCTCGGGGTCGTCTTGGTCGGTTTTGCGGCCGCCGCGGGTCAAGGGCGTTCCGAGGCCTAAATCAGGCCTCGGCCTCCTCTTCTTGGGCGGGTTCTAGGGCGGTGGGGTCGACCCAGCCCAGCATAACCCGCGCGGTCATGACCAAAACCTGCGCTTCTTCCAAGCTCAGTTCAAACTTTTCCAGAATGCCCTCGTCCTTGACGCGCTGGCCGTTGACCGTTGTCCAGCCCCCCGACAATTCCCAATCAGCACAGGTCGCAAAATCTTCCAGCGACTTGATGCCTTCTTTGCCCAAGGCCTCCAGCATTTGCGGTGTTAGCCCTTCGAACGCGATCAATTCGTCTTGCACGCCGAATCCCTTAGCGTTTTCAAGCGCCTTGTTGTTGGCCGCTTCCAGATAATCGCGCGCACGGGCTTGCAGTTCGCCGGCTGTGCCCTCGTCAAACCCGTCGATCGACAACAGCTCGTCGGTTTCGACATAGGCCACTTCTTCCAGATTGGTGAAGCCTTCCGACACCAGCAACTGAGACATCATCTCGTCAATGTCCAAAGTTTCCATGAACAACTTGGTGCGTTCGGCGAATTCGGCCTGACGGCGGGCGGATTCGTCGGATTCGGTCATGATGTCGATGTCTAGCGCCGTAAGCTGGCTGGCCAAACGCACGTTTTGACCGCGACGGCCGATGGCGAGCGACAGTTGCTCGTCCGGCACCACCACGACGATCTTGCCTGCTTCTTCGTCAATCACCACTTTCGACACTTCTGCCGGTTGCAGCGCGTTCACAAGGAAGGTCGCCTGATCTTGGTTCCACGGAATGATGTCGATCTTTTCGCCTTGCAATTCGTTGACCACAGCCTGCACACGGCTGCCGCGCATACCCACGCAAGCGCCCACCGGATCGATCGAGTTGTCATAAGAGATCACAGCAATCTTAGCGCGTGAGCCCGGGTCGCGGGCCACGGCTTTGATCTCGATGATGCCGTCATAGATTTCGGGCACTTCCATCTTGAACAGTTCGGCCATGAATTGCGGATCGGTGCGCGACAGGAAAATCTGCGGCCCACGCGCTTCGCGGCGCACGTCTTTGATATAGGCGCGGATGCGGTCGTTCGGGCGATAAGATTCGCGGCCGATTTTTTCGTTGCGGCGCAAGATGGCCTCGCCGCGCCCAATGTCGACGATGATGTTACCGTATTCTTCGCGCTTGACCTGACCGTTGATGATCGTGCCTTTGCGGTCTTTGAATTCTTCAAACTGGCGGTCGCGTTCGGCTTCACGGACCTTTTGCAAGATCACCTGCTTGGCCGACTGCGCTGCAATCCGGCCCAAATCAACGGGCGGAACCTCGTCGATGATCTCGTCGCCAATCGCTGCGTCGGCCTTAAAGGCCAAGGCTTGTTTGACTGTGATTTGCGCGTGATGGTTTTCTTGCAGTTCATCTTCCACCACGGTGCGCACGCGCGCAAAGGTGGCGCGGCCTGTTTTGCGGTCGATGCTGACACGAATGTCCAATTCGGCGCCGTAGCGCGATTTGGCGGCACGGGCCAAGCTGTCTTCCATGGCCTGGATCACCAGATCCGGGTCGATCATCTTTTCGCGCGCCACCGCTTCGGCGGTTTGCAACAGTTCAAGCTGGTTGGCAGAGGTAATCGCCATTGGTCTTCTCCCGGCTTCAGTGTTTGGTCACGTCGGCGGGATCTTCTTCCTCGCCTTCGGACTGTTCAATTTCGTCAAACTCGGTTTCGTCGATGTCCAGCACTTTGCGCTGGCGCAGCATTTCGGCGATCAACTCATCGGTGAGGATCAACTTGGCATCGGCCAGCCATTCAAAGTTCAGGCCGATGGTCACATCTTGCCCGCCTTCTTCAATCTCGATCAGCACTTCGTCGCCCTCGACCCCCATCAGACCGCCCTTAAAGCGGCGGCGGCCGTCGACCAGTTCGGTGGTTTCCAAACGGGCTTCCCAGCCCTTCCACATCTCAAAATCCTTCAACCGCGTTAGCGGGCGGTCGATGCCGGGGGACGAGACTTCCAGCACATAGTTTTCCTCGATCGGGTCTTCGACGTCGAGCGTGGCGGAAACCGCTGTCGAAATCTCAGCGCATTCGTCGACGCCGATGCCGCCCTCGGGCCGATCCGCCATGATCTGTAAAATGCGGGTCGCCCCGCCCATCAAGCGGACGCGCACCAGTTCGAAGCCCAAGCCTTCAATCACTGGCGTGATGATATCGGCCAAGCGGCGATCCATGGCGGTTTTGGCGATCAGGTCAGACATAGGGTGTCCCAGAAATGAAAAACGGGCCGACAGGCCCGCAAGGTAGGTCGGTAGCTTCAGGTTTGGACCCTGAAACCGCTGTTAAAGGCGATATAGGCCCGATGAGGGGGGTATGCAAGGTGATTCACCAGCCAAAAGGCTTGGCGCGGTTTATGTTTACCCCTAATGCGCCTGCGCCCAGTTGGCGCCTTTGCCTGCTTCGACAATCAGCGGCACTTTTAGGTGAACGGCGGGGTGGGATGCGCCCTCCATCACCTGTTTGGCCACCGCAATCAGGGTGTCGGCTGCGGCCTCATCCACCTCGAACAGCAGTTCGTCATGCACTTGCAGCAGCATCTTGGCGGGCAAATCCGCAATGGCGGCGGGCATCCGGATCATGGCGCGGCGGATCACATCGGCCGCTGTGCCTTGGATCGGCGCGTTGATTGCGGCGCGTTTGGCAAAGCCGGCACCGGGGCCTTTGGCGTTGATTTCGGGCGTGTGAATTTTGCGGCCAAACAGAGTTTGGACATAGCCGTGTTCCTGCGCAAATTTCACCGTGGTCGCCATGTATTCCTTAATGCCGGGGAAGCGTTCGAAATAGCGGTCGATAAAGCCCTGCGCTTCGGCGCGTGGAATGCGCAGATTGCGCGCTAGGCCAAAGCCCGAAATGCCATAGATCACGCCGAAGTTGATGGCCTTGGCCCTGCGCCGGATGTCAGAGGTCATCTGATCGAGCGGCACGTTGAACATCTCTGAAGCGGTCATGGCATGAATGTCGATCCCGTCGCGAAAGCTTTGCTGCAAGGCGGGAATGTCGGCGATATGCGCCAAGATGCGCAGTTCGATCTGCGAATAGTCTAGCGATACCAGAACCTTACCCTTGGGGGCCACAAACGCCTCACGAATGCGGCGGCCTTCTTCGGACCGCACGGGGATGTTTTGCAGGTTTGGATCGGTTGAAGATAAGCGCCCCGTCACAGCGCCTGTGATGGAATAGCTGGTGTGAACCCGCCCCGTTTCAGGGTTGATATGGTCTTGCAGCGCATCGGTGTAGGTCGATTTCAGCTTTGAAAGCTGCCGCCAATCTAGCACCTTTCCGGGCAGTTCGTGTTCGGTAGCCAAATCTTCCAGCACATCCGCGCCCGTGCCATAAGCCCCGTTCTTGCCCTTTTCCCCGCCGGGCAGCGCCATCTTGTCAAACAGAATCTCGCCCAACTGCTTGGGCGAACCCACGTTAAACTTTTCCCCTGCCAGCGTTTGGATTTCTTCTTCCAACTGCGCCATCTTCTGCGCAAAGGCCCCTGACATCCGCGACAGGGTGTGTCGATCCACCTGAATGCCCGCCATCTCCATCTTGGCCAAAACCGGCACCAAGGGGCGCTCCAGCGTTTCGTAAACAGTCGTCACATGAGCGCTGTGCAGCTTGGGCTTAAAGGCTTGCCACAGGCGCAGGGTGACATCAGCATCCTCCGCGGCATAGGCCACGGCTTTGTCCAAAGGCACACGGTCAAAGGTGATGGCCGATTTGCCCGACCCGATCAAGTCTTTGATTGGAATGGGCGAATGGCCCAAATAACGGTCTGACAGCTCGTCCATCCCGTGGTTATGCTGACCTGCGTGCATGGCGTAAGACATCAGCATAGTGTCGTCGATCGGGGCAACGGTGATGCCAAGGCGTGCGAAGATCTTGGCGTCGTATTTCATGTTCTGGCCGATTTTCAGAACGGAATCGTCTTCCAACAGCGGCTTCAACAAGGCCAGCACCACATCGCGGGGCAGCTGCCCTTCGGTCAGGGTCACAGCGCCCAACAGGTCATCGGTGCCGGTGCGGTGCAGCAGGGGGATATAGGCGGCTTGGCCCGCATCGATACACAGCGAGATCCCCACAATCTCGGCCTGCATCTCATCCAGACTGGTGGTTTCGGTATCCACCGCCAGATAGCCCCGCGCATAAGCGCGGCTGATCCAAGCTTCCAGAGTGTGGGAATCGCGGATGCAGGTGTAGGCGGATGGGTCAAAGGGCAGGGCTTGCGCTTGCGGGGCGTCATGCGCGCCTGCCACTTCAAAGCCCTTGCCTGCCGCCAGAACCGGCGCATCAATCTTCAGCTTTTCCGACACGCGCCGGATCAGGGTTTGAAACTCCATCTCAGCCAAAAAGGCCATGATCGCTTCCGGCTCGGGCGCGCGCAGTTCGAAACTGTCCAGATCAACGTCAATCGGCGTGTCGTCTTTCAGCGTCACAAGCTGGCGCGACAGGCGGATTTGGTCGGCGTGATCCACCAGCGCCTCGCGCCGCTTGGGTTGTTTGATTTCACCCGCCCGCGCCAAAAGCGTGTCAAGGTCGCCGTATTCTTGGATCAAAAGGGCCGCCGTCTTTAGCCCGATCCCCGGCGCGCCAGGCACGTTATCAACCGAATCGCCCGCGAGGGATTGCACATCCACCACGCGGTCGGGGGCGACGCCGAACTTTTCGAAGACCTCTTCCAAACCAAGGCGCTTGTTCTTCATCGGGTCGTGCATATCGACCCCGTTTCCGATCAGCTGCATCAGGTCTTTGTCTGACGACAGGATCGTCACCGTCCCCCCCGCTTCGCTGGCGCGCTTGGCAAGGGTGGCTATAATATCGTCAGCCTCGTAGCCTGCCATTTCAATGCAGGCGACGTTAAAGGCGCGCGTGGCATCGCGGGTGAGCGGGAACTGCGGGCGCAGGTCTTCGGGCAGGGGCGGGCGGTTGGCTTTGTATTCAGGGAAGATGTCGTTGCGAAAGGTCTTAGAGCCGGCGTCAAAAATCACCGCGATATGGGTGGGCGCGTTTTGGCTGCGCGTGGTGGTCAACTCGCCCCAAAGCAGGTTGCAAAACCCTGCCACAGCCCCCACCGGCAACCCGTCAGACTTGCGCGTCAGCGGCGGCAAGGCGTGGTAGGCCCGAAAGATAAAGGCCGATCCGTCGATCAGATGAAGGTGATGGCCTTTGCCGAATGTCATAAAACGCCCCCGTGTTGTGGCATGACCTTGGCACGATCCGCCGCCCAAAACCATCACCCAAAGCGCGGCAGGCGGCCCACCGGCCGTTCAATCAGCGCGGTGCTGGGTTGGCTTAGTGATCGTCCTGCGCGTGATCGCGGTCGATCACGAATCGCTTGTCGCAATAGCCGCATTCGACAAAGCCGGTGTCGGCAGGAATGCTCAGCCAAACGCGCGGATGGCCCAAGCCTCCCACGCCGCCGTCACAGGCGACTTTCCAAGAGGTGACCGTTTGGGTTTCTGGCGCTTTGAGTGTCATGGCTTGCGTCTCTCGATCAGGTTT
This sequence comes from Pseudorhodobacter antarcticus, assembly GCA_945862465.1. GTDB lineage: Bacteria > Pseudomonadota > Alphaproteobacteria > Rhodobacterales > Rhodobacteraceae > Stagnihabitans > Stagnihabitans antarcticus_A. The sequence continues at coordinate 13,810 of CAMAYO010000012.1, forward strand.
GGCGCTTGATAGCCGCTGGCGTGGGCCGTGGGAAGGGGGCGGCGCTTACCCGATGCCGATCATCCGATCACGGGCTTTCAGCGCGTTCAGCCAGCCCAAGCCATGCACCGTGGCGCGGGCGGGGCGATATTCGGCGGCGACCCAGCCGTCATAGGCTTTCTCGTCCAGATCGCGAAACATTGCCGTCAGGTCAAACCCGCCGCCGCCCGGCTCTGCCCGAGCGGGAAAGCCTGCGATTTGCACATGGTTGACCAGATCGCGGTGCTTTTCCCACACCGCTTGCGCATCACCGTGGATGCGGGCGGCGTGCCAGACATCAAACTGCAACCCCACGCGCGATGACGGGTCCAAGTCTTGCAAAATCCGCGCCGCTTGATCGAAATCGTTCAGGAAATACCCCGGCCAATCTTCGGCATTCAGGGGTTCGATGGTAAAGCCCAACTCGGGCGCTGTTTGCGCCGCCCACATCAGGTTTTCCACAAAAACCTCGGTTGCTTGCGGGCCTTTGGCCACCCCCGCCATGATATGCACCTTGCCAGCGCCAAGCCGCGTGGCGATATCGGCGGCGCGCAGAAAATGGGCGCGGAAGGTTTCTTCCATACCCGGCACCGCCGCGTGCCCCCGATCGCCTGATGCCCAATCCCCCGGGGGTGTGTTGATCAGCGCCAAGGGCATGCCCGCTAAAGCAGCCTGCCAATCCTTGACCGGATGGTCATAGGGAAACAAAATCTCAACCCCGTCAAACCCCGCCTGCGCGGCCAAGCCTGGTCGGTCAAGGCTGGGCACCTCGGTAAACAGCATGGTTAGATTGGCGGCGTATTTGGGCATGGGCTCTCAGCTTAGGTCAGCGGAAGGGATCACTTTGAAGAACTGGCCCTTGGACCACAATCCGAACCAGCTTTGTCCGTCTTGTTGCACCTCATGGCAACCCAATTCGATCATGCGGTAAAAGCTCTTGCGGTCGATCAAGGCGTTCAGGCCCGCCCTGACATGGATATAGGGGGCGGGTTCGTCATTTATAAGACGCACGGTGATGGGGTGGTCGGCATCAGCTTCTACCTCGTCCTCGGTCTTGGTGACAAAGCGCAAAACCTGCGCGCGGCCTTCGCCTGTGGCGGTCACATCAACCGCAAGCAAAGGCGCGTCATCGACCTTTATGCCCACCTTTTCCACTGGTGTGACCAGAAAATACGCATCCCCCTCGCGCTTGAGGATCGAGGAGAACAGCTTGACCATCGGTGCCCGCCCAATGGGCGTGCCCAGATAGAACCACGTTCCATCCCGCGCGATGCGCATATCAATGTCGCCGCAAAAGGGCGGGTTCCACAGGTGCACCGGCGGCGGGCCCTTTTTGGCGGCCTGTGTAACGGCCGACAGCAGCCCCTCGGCATTGGGTTTCACGATCATTTGTGCAGTTTCGCCTTTTGCCGTTTGTGCCCGTCGCCAGTATTGGCTTTACTATACGCCAACCCCGACCGGAGCCTAGTCATGTCCCAAGCTGAAGACCTTGTCACTGTCCTTGAAGACCTTGGCGCGAAATTGGCCGCAGCACGGGCCGAAATCGGCGGGCGTTTCATTGGTCAAGAGGCGGTGGTGGATCTGGTCATGGCGGCCCTGCTGTCGGGCGGGCACGCTTTGCTGGTGGGACTGCCGGGTTTGGGCAAGACGCTTTTGGTCGATACCTTGGGCACAGTGATGGGCCTGCGCACCAACCGAATCCAGTTCACCCCCGATCTGATGCCCGCCGATATCTTGGGCAGCGAAGTGCTGGAAACCGCCGCTGACGGCACCCGCGCCTTTCGCTTTCTGGAAGGACCGATCTTTTGCGAGTTGCTGATGGCGGATGAAATCAACCGCGCCAGCCCACGCACCCAATCAGCCCTTTTGCAGGCGATGCAAGAACGCGAAGTCACCATCGCAGGCCAACACCGCCCCCTTGGCCCCCCGTTTCATGTGCTGGCCACGCAAAACCCGATTGAACAAGAAGGCACCTATCCCCTGCCCGAAGCGCAGTTGGACCGATTCTTGGTGCAGGTCGATGTGGCCTATCCGACCCGCGCGGCGGAACGTGACATCTTGATGGCCACCACGGGTGCGCATCATGCACAATCCGCCGCAGTGCTATCCGCCGCTGATCTAATGGCCGCCCAATCGCTGATCCGGCGGATGCCCGTGGGCGATCTGGTGGTCGAGGCGATCTTGGACCTTGTGCGCGCCTGCCGCCCCAGTGAGGACGAAGGCCATGCTTTGCAAGGCACGCTTGCTTGGGGCCCCGGCCCGCGCGCAGCGCAATCGCTCATGCTGATGGTGCGCGCCCGCGCCCTGTTGCAGGGCCGCTTGGCGCCCACAATTGCCGATGTCCGCGCCTTGGCCCAGCCCGTTTTGGGCCACCGCATGGCGCTGACCTTTGCCGCCCGCGCCCGTGGTGACAGCCTTGCCGATGTCATCGCCACCCTTTGCGACAGGGTCCTGCCCGCGTGACGCTTGCCCCCGACCTGCGCGCCCGGGCCGAGGCTTTGGGGCAAACCCTGCCGCCCTTGCTGGCGGCGGCAGAACATTTGGCGGCAACCGTCACCTTGGGCGAGCATGGCCGCAGACGCCCTGCGATGGGCGATGATTTCTGGCAATACCGCTCTGCACGGGCAGGCGATCCTTTGCGCCTAATTGATTGGCGCAGGTCGGCGCGGTCGGATCAGGCTTTTGTGCAAGAGCGGGAATGGCAAGCGGCGCAATCGGTGGTGTTCTGGGTTGATCCCGCCCAGTCGATGGACTTTGCTGGCAGCACCCGTCCGCCCAAATCTGATCGCGCCCGCCTTTTGGCCTTGGCGCTGGCCGTGTTGCTCTTGCGGGCGGGGGAACAGGTGGGCCTTGCCGGCCACCCCCAACCGCCCCGCGCTGGCAAAGGCCAGATCCTGCGCTTGGTCGAGGCGCTGGCCGCAGACTTGGCCGCCCCCGCGCAAGATTATGCGGCAGCTTTGCCGTTGGATTTTGTCCGGCAGGGGCGCGCAGTTTTCATCTCGGACTTCTTGGGTGATCTGCCAGGGCTAGAGCGGTCTTTGTCCCAAGCCGCCGCCAGCGGCGTGAAGGGGCTTTTGCTGCAAGTGCTGGATCCAGATGAAGAGGCGTTTCCCTTCGATGGTCGCATGGTCTTTGTTTCCATGGGCGGCAGTCTTGCGCATGAAACCAAAAGTGCGGGCGATCTGCGGGGGCGGTATTTGGCGCGCTTGGCAGAGCGTAAGGCGCGCTTGGCCGAACTGGCCCAAGCGGCAGGGTGGGTCTATGCCGCGCATCATACAGGTCAGTCTGCGACACCCGCGCTGCTTTGGGCCTACCGCGCATTGCAGGGTGGGTGGTGATGGTGGGGTTTGCCTCTCCTCTATTGCTCATCGGGCTTTTGGCCTTGCCGCTGTTGTGGATATTGCTGCGCGCCGTGCCACCCGCCGCGATAAGGCGCAGGTTTGCGGGCGTGGCTTTGCTTTTGGGCTTAGAGGACAAGGCCCAACAGGCTGATAAAACCCCGTGGTGGCTCTTGGTGCTGCGGATGCTGGTGCTGGCGGCGGTGATTGTGGCCTTTGCAGGGCCCGTGCTGAACCCCAAGCTTGGCCCCAAGGCCGCTGATCCCTTGCTGATCATCGTCGATGGCGGCTGGGCTGATGCCTATGATTGGCCCCAAAGACAGGCCAAAGCTGTTAGCCTGCTGGACAGGGCCGCCCTTGACGGGCGTGCGGTGGCCTTGACGCAGTTGACTGATGCGCCCCAAGCGCTGGTCTTTAAAGCCGCAGCTGACGGGCGCGGCAGGCTGGCTGCTATGGCCCCGCAGGGGTGGCAACCGCAGGACTTGGCGCTGTGGGGCGCTGCTTTGCCCGCTGGCCGCTTTGAGACGGCGTGGATTTCCGATGGGCTGGCGCATTCCGGTCAGGCGGAATTGCTGGCATCGTTACAAAGTCGGGGAAGGGTGAATGTGTTCGAATCTGACCGCCCGCTTTACGCGCTTGGCCCCGCAAGCCAAGCCAATGGCAAGGTCACTCTGACCGTTCAGCGGCTTACGCAAGGCGGACCTGCCACGGTCGAAGTCATTGCGCGCGGGCCAGACCCAACTGGGATTGAGCGGGATTTGGCGCGGGTCAAAGTGACCTTTGGCCCCAAAGACACCGCCGCCCCCGCCGAACTGGACCTGCCCGCCGAACTGCGCAACCGTGTCACGCGCTTTGCCGTTGATGGGCAGCGCAGCGCAGGGGCCGTGACTTTGGCGGGCGATAGCCTAAAGCGGCGCAAAGTGGCTTTGGTCGTCGAGGCTGCTGAGGGCGAGGCGATGCAGCTTTTGTCGCCGCTGCATTATCTGCGCCAAGCGATGAACGCTTCGACCGATGTGCTGACGGGCGGCTTGGCGGATGTGTTGCCTACCAACCCCGATGTGATCGTGCTGGCAGATGTGGCGCAGATGCCGCCTGCGCAGGCTGACGCTTTGCAGGCTTGGGTCGAAAAGGGCGGCTTGCTGCTGCGGTTCGCAGGGCCAAGGTTGGCGGGCTCAGACATGGCGGCGCTGGCGGGCGACCCATTGATGCCCGTCACCCTGCGCCAAGGCGGGCTGACCAGTGGCGGCGCGATGAGTTGGGGCGCGCCCAAGGCGCTGGCCGCCTTTGCCCAATCCTCGCCCTTTCACGGGCTAGCCGCTCCGCCCGACCTTAAGGTGCGCACCCAAGTGCTGGCCCAGCCTGACGCTAACTTGCCCGCCCGCAGCCTTGCCGCCCTAGACGATGGCACGCCCTTGGTGACGCGCAAGGCGCTGGGGCAGGGGCAGGTTGTGCTGTTTCATGTCACAGCCAACGCCGAATGGTCTGACCTGCCCCTGTCGGGCCTGTTTGTGCAGATGCTGGAGCGTCTGGCCGTTTCCGCCACCGCTGGCAGTGCTGGGGCCGATGCGCTGGCGGGGCTGGTCTGGACGCCAGAGCATATCTTGAATGGCTGGGGTGATCTGGCCGACCCCACAGCGCTGGCGGGTTTGGCGGGTGAGGCTTTGGTGGCGGCGTTACAAAATGGCCCATCGGCCAAGGTTCCGGCGGGGGTTTATCGGCACGATGGCATGGGCGTGGCGCTAAATGCCGTGCCGAAGGATCAGCCCTTGGTCAAAGCCACTTGGCCTGTGGGCGTTGCGGTGCAGGGCCTGACCCTTCCGGCTGAGATTGCCCTGAAAGGGCCGGTGTTGGCCTTGGCCTTGATTTTGCTGCTGCTGGATGCTTTGGCGACCTTGGCCCTATCGGGGCGCTTGGGCTTTGGGCGCAGCTCAGGCGCGGTTCTGCTGGCGCTGGCGCTGATCGTGCAGCCCCAAGACGCGCAAGCCGATGATGCCGCCGATCAACGGGCCATCGCCGCGACCCAAGGCGTGGTGCTGGCCTATGTCATGACGGGGGATTCTGAGGTCGACGCCACCTCTGCCGCAGGGCTTCAGGGGGTCAGTGATCAATTGATCTACCGCACGGCAATAGAGCCTTTGCCCCCCATGGGCGTGGATGTGGAGACGGACGAGCTGGTGTTCTTTCCATTCCTGTATTGGCCGATCACCTCTGACGCCGCCACACCCTCTGCCGCCGCTTATGACAAGCTGAACCATTACCTGCGCACGGGCGGGATGATCCTGTTTGACACCCGCGATGCCGACATGGCAGGCGCTGGCCCCACGCCCGAAGGCCAAGCCTTACAGCGCATCGCCCAAGGGCTAGACATCCCACCCCTTGCCCCCCTGCCGGACGACCACGTTCTGACCCGCAGCTTTTACTTGCTGCAAGCCTTTCCCGGCCGCTTTGTCGAAGGGGGCCTGTGGGTCGAAGCCCCACCGCCTGATGCCGCCAAAACCGACGGGATGCCGTTTCGCAACCTGAACGACGGTGTGACACCCGTGGTGATCGGCGGGAATGATTGGGCCAGCGCTTGGGCAGTGGATGAAGATGGCTGGCCCCTGTTGCCCGTGGGGCGCGGGGCGGCGGGAGATCAGCAAAGGGAATATGCGTATCGCTTTGGCATCAACCTGATCATGTATGTGCTGACGGGCAATTATAAATCCGATCAAGTCCATGTGCCTGCCTTGCTGGAAAGATTGGGCAAATGACGCAGATCGTGGCGCTGCAACCCCTATTGCCACCATGGGCACTTGCCGCTTTGGGTGTGGCGGCACTGGTTGTGCTGGGTTTTGCCCTGTGGCGCGGGTTGAAAGGCTGGCCGTGGCGCGCGGTGGCCTTGGGGCTGGTTCTTATGGCCTTGGCCAACCCCGCCTTGCAGCACGAAGACCGCAGGCCTTTGTCTGACATTGTCATCCTGCTGGTCGATGACAGCGCCAGCCAAACCCTGTCAGACCGCGCCTTTCAAACCGCCCAAGCGATAGAGGCGCTGAAGGCCAAAGTCTCGCTTTTGCCCAACACCGACCTGCGGATCCTGCGCCTGGATGACGGGTCGGACAATGCGGGCACCTTGGCCATGACGGCTATGGCCGATGCCTTGGCGCAAGAACCCCAAGCGCGTATTGCGGGGGTTATTCTGATCACGGATGGACAGGTGCATGATCTGGCTGCAGCCCCCGCGCTGCCCGCGCCGCTGCACGTGCTGCTGACAGGCCGCAAGGGTGATTGGGACCGCAGGCTTTCGATCACCAACGCCCCCGCCTTTGCCATAATTGGCGAAGAGGCCAGCCTGAGCTTTAAGATCGAAGATCAGGGCCAAGCCCCTGCTGATGCCGCAAACAGGGTTGATGTGACGATCGCGCTGGACGCCGATGCGTCGCAAACCTTCAGCGTGCCCATCGGCCAAGAGATGACCCTGCCGCTGACCCTACCCCATGGCGGGATCAACGTGGTGCAACTGTCGATCGCCCCGCAAATGGGCGAGTTGACTGACCGCAACAATGCCGCTGTGGTGCAGATCAACGGCGTGCGGGATCGGTTGCGGGTGCTGCTTGTCTCGGGGGAGCCGAACCCCGGCGAGCGTGTCTGGCGCAACCTGCTGAAATCAGACCCTTCGGTTGACTTGGTGCATTTCACAATTCTGCGCCCGCCAGAAAAGCAAGACACCATCCCCGTGTCCGAATTGTCGCTGATCGCCTTTCCAATCAAGGAATTGTTCGTCGACAAGATCAAGGATTTTGACCTGATCATCTTTGACCGCTACGCGATGCGGGGCATTTTGCCGATGTCTTACCTGCAAAACGTGGTCGATTATGTGCAAGACGGCGGCACGGTGCTGGTGGCGGCAGGGCCAGAGTTTGGGCAGGTGGATAGCCTGTGGCGCTCTCCGCTGTCGCAGATTTTGCCCGTGGAACCCACGAGCCAGATTTTAGAACAAGGTTTCAAACCTGCCGTGACAGACCTTGGTCGCCAACATCCCGTAACCCAAGGGCTAGAGGCGCTGGCCCCTGCGGGCGGTTGGGGCCGTTGGTTTCGGTTGATCGAGGTGACCCAACGCGCGGGGCAAGTGTTGATGAGCGGGCCGCAGGATAAGCCGCTGTTGGTGCTAGACCGCGTGGGCCAAGGGCGGGTCGCTGTCTTGGCATCAGACCAAAGCTGGCTTTGGGGCAAAGGCTTTGAAGGCGGCGGTCCGCAATTGGAATTGCTGCGGCGCTTGGCGCATTGGATGCTAAAGCAGCCCGAACTTGAGGAGGAGTCGCTGGGCGCTGTGGCAGTGGGGCAAAGCCTGACGATCACACGGCGCACGATCCTTGGCGCCGCCCTGTCGGATGTCACCGTGACCTTGCCTGATGGCACCACAACCACGCTGCCCCTGCGCCAAACCGCCCCCGGCGCGTTTGAGGCCACCTATACTGCGCCGCAACTGGGGCTTTACCGCTTGAAACAGGGCGATTTGGGAACTGTGGTGGCCGTGGGGCCCTTGTCGCCTAAAGAGTTTGAAGAGACGATTGCAAGCGGCGACACACTGGCCCCGATTGTCGCGCCCACCAAGGGCGGAATCGTGGCGCTGGACAAGGGTATTCCCGATCTGCGCTTGGTCAGCGATGGACGCCCCGCCGCAGGGCGCGGCTGGATCGGCATCACCCCGCGCGGGGCCTATGTGACGGGCGATATCGCGGTGGAACCCGTGCTGCCGTCTTGGGTCTATCTGATCTTGGCGGCCCTTGCCTTGGTTCTTGCGTGGTGGCGCGAGGGGCGCAAAGCTGGGGTGGGTGCCGCCCAATAATGGGCGTGTGTAAGTCTTGGTGAAGGGCAAGCTCAGTCGAGCTTTTGCATCATCACAGCGCGCGAACGGCTGGCAAATTCGCGTCGGATCAAGACGAAAGTGGTCAGGATCACCGCATAGATCAGCGCCTTGGGGCCGATCAGCCATGCCAGCCCTGCAAGGGCGAAGTAAATCGCGTTCAGCCCACGGTTAAAGCTGCGGGCGGCGGTGATGATGATCTCGGCCGTCTGATCGGCGCGGGGGCGGGCCATGGGATGGGTGTAGTCATTTGGAATGGCCGCCATCATGATGGCGCAGTAGCCAAACAAGCGATGGCTCCAGACAAATTTCAGCAGCGCATTGCCCAAAAACGCCACGACAACGATCAGCTTGATGCGCAGTTGCGCCGTTTCCGCCCCAAGGGTCAGGTCTTGGGCCAATCCTTGCAAGGTGCTGGTGTTGCCAATCATCGCCACACCACCGCCAATGGCAATCATCGCGCCGGAAATGAAAAAGCCAGCACTCTGGCGCAGGCTGTCGATCAGCGTGATGTCGAATATGCGCGGATCGCGGGTGAGGAATTCAACCATCCAGCGGCGGCGATAGTCTTTCATCAGATGCGACACGGATGGCCGCCATGCAGGTGGATGTTCGGCCACAAAGCCCGTGCCAAACCATGCCAAGATCAAAAGCACAAAGGCCGCGCTGTCGAGGGCGGTGAAGGTCGCTTCAAGGGTGGCAAGCAGGTTCATGGGCCCCTCATACCCGTTTGCCTGCCACCTTGCCAGTGGCAAGCGGCCCCCCTAATGTCGCCAAAAGTGAGGCGCGCCATGGATATGCCACTGCCCGATCAACGGATTATCACAGGCCGCGATGGGCTGATCGCGCGCTTGCGCGGCGTGCTGCCTGCCGATGCCGTGATCGCCGACCCCGCCGAGACGCGGGCCTATGAATGCGATGCGCTTTCGGCCTATCGCTGCGCGCCTTTGGCGGTGGTGTTGCCGCGCTCGACGGCCGAGGTTTCCGCCGTTTTGCGCCTGTGCAGCCAGATGGGGGTCAAGGTTGTGCCACGCGGCGCGGGCACCTCGCTGGCGGGGGGCAGTTTTCCCACCGCCGATTGCGTGGTGCTTGGTGTGGCGCGGATGAACGGCGTGATCGAGACGGATTACGACAACCGCTTCATTCGGGTGCAAACGGGCCGCACCAATCTGGCCGTGACAGGCGCTGTCGAAGCCGACGGGTGGTTTTACGCGCCTGACCCTTCCAGCCAATTGGCCTGCGCCATTGCGGGCAACATCGCCATGAACTCGGGCGGGGCGCATTGCCTGAAATATGGGGTGACGACCAACAACCTTTTGGGCGTCACCATCGTGCTAATGAGCGGCGAGGTGGTCGAGATTGGTGGCCCTTGGGCCGATGCGCCGGGGTTGGACCTGTTGGGCGTGATCTGCGGATCGGAAGGCCAGTTGGGCGTTGTGACCGAAGCCTATCTGCGCATCCTGCCCAAGCCCGAAGGCGCGCGGCCTGTGCTGATGGGCTTTTCCTCTAACGAAGTGGCGGGGGAATGCGTGGCCGATATCATCCGCGCAGGTCTTTTGCCCGTGGCCATTGAATTCATGGACCGCCCCTGCATCCGCGCCTGTGAAGACTTTGCCAAGGCGGGTTACCCCGATTGCGAAGCCCTGCTGATTGTCGAGGTCGAGGGCAGCCCCGCCGAAATTGACGCGCAACTGGCGCTGATCAAAGACATCGCCATGCGCCACAGCCCCGTGGCTTACCGCGAAAGCGGGTCGGAAGAGGAAAGCCGTAAAATTTGGCTGGGCCGCAAATCGGCCTTTGGGGCCATGGGCAACATTGCCGATTATATGTGCCTTGATGGCACGATCCCTGTGTCAGAGCTGCCCTATGTCTTGCGCCGTATTGCTGAGATGAGTGCCGCTGTCGGCCTGTCAGTCGCCAATGTGTTTCACGCTGGCGATGGCAATATGCACCCGTTGATTCTGTATAACGCCAACAAACCCGGCGATCTGGAACTGTGCGAGGCTTTGGGCGCGGATATCTTGAAGCTGTGTGTTGAGGTGGGCGGGTGTCTTACGGGCGAACACGGCGTGGGTGTGGAAAAGCGCGATCTGATGACGGTGCAGTTCAACCCCGCCGATCTGGAAGCGCAGTTGCGGGTGAAAGACGTGTTTGACCCCGCTTGGCTTTTGAACCCCGCCAAGGTCTTTCCGCTGGATGTCACCGCCAGCCGCCGTGCGTCATGAAGGGGGCTTTTGACACCCCATTGCGCCCACAGACCGAGGCTGAGGTGGCCGAGATGGTCTGCTTGGCGGATGGTCCTCTGTCACTGCGCGGTGGCGGCACGCGGGGGGTGGCTTACGGGGCGGGGCAGGTGCTGGAAACGGCGGGGCTGTCTGGCATTACCCTGTATGAACCGGGCGCTTTGACGCTGGTGGCGGGTGCCGGCACGCCGCTGGCGGAGGTGCAGGCGGTTCTGGCCGCACAACGCCAGCGTTTGGCCTTTGAGCCGCCCGATTTGCGCGCGGTTTTGGGGCGGCAAGGTGTGTCTACATTGAGCGGCGTGGTCGCCACCAACGCCAGTGGCCCGCGCCGTGTGCAAGCGGGCGCGGCGCGCGATCATCTGATCGGGGTGCGCTTTGTCGACGGGATGGGCACGGTTGTGAAATCGGGCGGGCGGGTGATGAAGAATGTCACCGGCTTAGATTTGGTCAAGCTGATGGCGGGCAGTCATGGCACTTTGGGGGTGATCACGCAGGTGGCGTTCAAGCTGCAAGCGGTGCCCGAATGTGCGGTGACGTTGCAGACAGATGCGCCCTTGGGCGCGGGGCTGGCCTTGTTGCGGCGTGCGCTTGGCTCTCCGTTTGAAGTGTCGGGTGCGGCCTATGGCCCCTTTGGCGCGGCCCTGCGGGTCGAAGGGATGGAGGCGTCGGTGCGCTACCGTGTGGCGGCGCTAAAGGCGCTGCTGGGCGGCGATTGGGTGGAAAGTGCGGGCGATGCGCTTTGGCTTGGCGTGCGCGATGGCCATGGTTTGGGCGAAGGCGCGCTGTGGCGGGTGTCGTGCAAACCTACGGCGGCGGAAGGGGTTGTCGCGGCCTTGGCCGGTGTGCCGCATCAGGCGGTGTTTGACTGGGGCGGCGGATTGATCTGGATCGCGGTGCAAGGCTTGGCTGATGCGGGCGCTGGCCTGATCAGGGGTGCTGTGGCGGGGGTGGGCCATGCGACCTTGCTGCGCGGTGCGGGCGCTGCCCACTTTGCGCCCGAAGCGGCGGGGGTTGCGGCGCTATCACGCGCTTTGCGGGCAAAGTTTGATCCCAAGGGCATTTTGAACGCAGGGATCATGGGCTAATGCAAACCTTCTTCACCGATGCCCAACTGGCTGACCCAACGCTTGCCGAGGCGAACAAGATCCTGCGCGCCTGTGTGCATTGCGGCCTGTGCACCGCGACTTGCCCCAGCTATCAGGTGCTGGGCGATGAGTTAGACAGCCCCCGTGGACGCATCTACTTGATCAAAGAAATGCTGGAATCTGGCCGTGCTGCCGATGCCAAAACCGCCAAACACATCGACCGCTGCCTTGGCTGCTTGGCCTGCACCACAACCTGCCCCTCGGGCGTGGATTACGCCCATCTGATCGAAATGGGCCGCGACCATGTCGAAAAAACCTATCGCCGCCCATGGATGGATAGGCTGTTGCGCGCCGTATTGGTGGCGGTGATGCCCTATCCCACGCGCTTTCGTCTGGCCGTTTTTGCGGCGCGCCTGACCCGCCCCTTGGCGCGCCTGATCCCCGATGCGCGGGTGCAGGCGTTGCTTCAGTTGGTGCCCAAAACCCTGCCCCCCGTCAGCCGCAACGATGATGCGCAGGTGTTCGCAGCCCTTGGCCCGCGCAAGATGCGCGTGGCGCTGATGACGGGTTGTGTGCAAAAGGCGCTGGATACCGAGATCAACGATGCCACCATTCGCCTTCTGACACGGTTGGGGGCCGAGGTCGTTGTGCCGCCGAACATGGGCTGCTGCGGGGCTTTGCCGCTGCACATGGGGCAAGAGCATTTCGCCAAGCCCATGGCGCGCAGCATGGTGCAAGCGGTGATGGTGGCGCACCAAGCGGGGCCTTTGGATGCCTTGGTGATCAACACCTCGGGCTGCGGATCGACAGTGAAAGATTATGGCCACCTGTTCGCGCAAGATGCCTTGTCGGGCGAGGCGGCGCAGGTGGCGGGTTTGGCGAAAGACGTAACCGAGGTGATTGCCGCGCTTGGTTTGCCTAAGACGCAAGCCAAAGGGCTGGCTGTGGCCTATCACGCAGCCTGTTCGCTACAGCATGGCCAAAAGATCAAGTCGCTGCCCAAAGACTTGCTGACACAGGCGGGCTTTCAGGTCAGCGAGCCCACCGACAGCCATTTGTGCTGCGGATCGGCGGGGACGTATAACATTTTGCAACCCGAAATCTCGGCCGAACTGCGCCAGCGCAAGGTAAGCAGCCTGATGGCGCGCAAGCCCGATGTGATCGCGGCGGGCAATTTGGGATGCATGATCCAGATCGGGCAAGAGGCGGGTGTGCCCGTGGTGCACACCGTTAGCCTGCTTGATTGGGCCACGGGCGGCCCCATGCCCGTGGCGCTGCGCCAAAAGCAAGGTGCCTAAGGCGGGCGCTTAGTAAATCAGGCCGTCCAGCAAGCCATAAGCCCCGCCGCGCGTTTCCAGCATGGCCAACTGGCCTGATTCGCGGGCAAAGGCCGTGATCGCCCGATAGGTGCCCGGGCCAAAGCTGCCGTCCACATAGCCAAAGTAGTAGCCATAGTTGGCAAGGGCGGATTGAATGCGGCGGCGTTCGCCCGGCGTGTAAGACTGAAACGCTTGCGCAGCGGGGGTGGCGTAGTAGCTTTGCACAGGTGCCTGATAGACGGGCGTTTGGTAAACGGGGCGCGGCTGCACGGGGTAGTAGACCTGCGGATGCACCTCTTGCGCGCGGTGTTGGCGCGCATCATTCACAATCGCACCCAGCAACAGCACCGACAGCGCGCCCTTGGTGAAATCTTGCTCGCGCTGGCCCCAAGCCAAGGCGGGGGCAACCGAGGTGCCCAGCAACGCCAAGGCGACAGTGCCAGAGATAACCGAGCGTTTGATCGTGGAGATATGCGAAACCATGTCGTGATCCTTTCAAAGGCTGAAGGGCCAATGCCGCGGAAGCGTTCCTTTGGCGTTTGCCTTGGATCCAACATGGGGATTGGGCGGCGGATAGGCAAAATCAGGGCCTTGCTAGGTGATAACAAGGCCCTGAAATTGAGGATAACCCGCTTATTTCAAACGGAAATCAAAGTGCTTGCGCACATCTTCCTCGATCACCCAAGTGCCTTTGAACGTAGGTTCCACCACAAAGGCATCGCCCGCCTTGACCGTGACAGGGGTTCCGCCATCGGGCGTAATGGTGATGCGGCCCGCGATCAGCACGACATATTCATAGGCGGTATAGGTCGCGTGATAGGACCCTTTTGTGCATTCCCAAATACCCGACATCATGTCGCCTGCAGCAGAGGTGTGCAGCACCCAGGTTTTCATCTTGGGGCTGCCAGCGGTGACAACCCAGCCGTCCAGATCATCGGTGGAGGGGGTTAATCCGGCGGTGGGGGAGAGTTTGATGACGCTTTGCATTGATGGCCTCCTTGGTTGGATGGGGCCATCTTGCGCAAGAATCGCCTCTTGTCGCTGCAAATGGCGACAAGGGCATGGTCAAGCCCGACCCCGGCGGCACGAACCGCCGGGGCCGAAAGGGTCAGATCGACAAGCAGATGTATTTCATTTCCAGATAGTCTTCGATCCCATGGTGGCTGCCTTCGCGGCCAAGGCCGGATTGCTTCACACCGCCAAAGGGGGCGACTTCGGTCGAAATCAAGCCGGTGTTCACGCCGACCATGCCGTATTCCAGCGCCTCTTGCACACGGGTGATCCGCCCAATGTCGCGGGAGTAGAAGTACGAGGCAAGGCCAAAGATCGTATCATTCGCAAGCGCGATGATCTCTTCTTCGGTGTCAAACTTGAACAGCGGGGCCAAGGGGCCAAAGGTTTCTTCGGTCGCCACTTTGGCGGTGGGCAAAACGCCCGTCACCACGGTGGGTTCAAAGAACGTGCCGCCCAAGGCGTGGCGGTTGCCGCCGGTCAAGATCTTGCCGCCTGATGCCAGAACATCGGCGATATGCTCTTGCACCTTTTCCACAGCGCTTTCGTTGATCAGGGGGCCGGTGGTCGTGCCCGTTTTCAACCCATCGCCAATCGCCAGTTTTTGCACGGCGGCCGACAGCTTTTGTGCAAAGGCGTCATAAACGCCCGCTTGCACATAGATGCGGTTGGCACAGACGCAGGTTTGGCCGTTGTTGCGGAACTTGGAAATCATCGCGCCTTCGACAGCCTTGTCCAGATCGGCATCGTCAAACACGATGAACGGCGCGTTGCCGCCCAATTCCATCGAGCATTTCAGCACCTGTTCGGCCGCCTGACGCAGCAGAATGCGGCCCACTTCGGTCGACCCGGTGAAGGTCAGTTTGCGCACGGCAGGGTTCTCGCAGAACTCTTTGCCGATGTCGGACGACCGGCTAGAGGTGATCACCGAAAACACACCACCCGGAACGCCAGCACGTTCCGCCAGAACAGCCAGCGCAATGGCCGACAACGGCGTTTCCGCAGCAGGGCGGCACACAAAGCCGCAGCCAGCGGCCAAGGCCGGGGCCACTTTGCGCGCGATCATCGCGTTGGGAAAGTTCCACGGCGTGATCGAAGCGGCAACGCCAATGGGCTGCTTGATCACCGTGATGCGCTTGTCGCGCTGGTGGCCAGGAATGGTTTCCCCGTAGATGCGCTTGGCCTCTTCGCCGAACCATTCGATAAAGCTTGCGCCGTAGACCACTTCGCCCTTCGCCTCGGGCAGGGGTTTGCCCTGCTCGGCGGTCAGGATCGTGCCAAGGTCGTCTTGGTGCACCAAGCACAGATCATACCATTTGCGCAGGATTGCCGCGCGTTCCTTGCCGGTGCGCGCGGCCCATTCGTGGCGCGCCTTGTCGGCTGCGGCAATAGCGCGGGCGGCATCGGCGCGCGTCAGGTCGGGCACACGGGCGATGATGTCACCGCGCGCGGGGTTGGTGACAGCAAAGGTCGCGCCATCGGCCGCGTCCACCCATTCGCCGGCCACATAGGCCTTGTTGGGCAGAAGCGTTGGGTCTTTAAGCAAAGCGCGCAGATCGGTTACGGAATCGAGCATCGTGGGGCCTCCTCATCTCGTTGCGACTGCAATGACGCAGGCGGGGGCAAAAGTCCAGTTCTGGGTGCTTGGGTTTGATCAAATGGAGTGGCGGGGGAAAGTGGGATGCAAACAATGGACCAAGCCTATCAAAACGGCGCTTATATTGCGGGGGCGGATGCCTATCCGCCGCGCTGGATGGCGGCAGCGCAAGCCTTTCGCGACAGCTTGGGGGCGCGGGCGGTTCTGGATCAGCCCTACGGAACCGGCCCCCGCCAGCGGTTTGATCTATTCTATCCCCAAGGCCAACCCAAAGGGCTGCTCGTCTTTGTTCACGGGGGCTATTGGCTGGCTTTTGGGCGGGAAACTTGGTCGCATCTGGCGGCGGGGGCTTTGGGCCAAGGCTGGGCCTGTGCCATGCCATCTTACTCTTTGGCACCAGATGCCCGCATCGCCCAGATGACGGACGAGGTGGCGCAAGCCATCCGCGCCGCATCCGTCAGGGTCGCGGGCCCCGTGGTCGTGACAGGCCACTCTGCAGGAGGCCATCTTGCCGCCCGCATGGGTTGCGCCGACCAAGCGCTGCCCCAAGTGCGGCGTGTGGTCCCGATCTCGCCCTTGGCCGAGCTTGACCCGCTGCGCCAAACCGCCATGAACGCCGACCTACGGCTAGACGATGCCGAAGTCGCCCAGGAAAGCCCCGCCCGCTTGCCACTGCGCGCCAACTGTTCGGCCCATGTCTGGGTTGGCGGCGACGAGCGGCCCGCCTTCCTCTGGCAAGCCCGCACCTTGTCCGAGGCTTGGGGCTGCGATTGGTCCGTTGCCCCGACCCTTCACCATTTCAACGTGATCGACGGCCTATCAGACCCACAGTCCCCCCTCATGACGGCCTGTCTAAGCGGGTTCTGAACCCCCTTGATCTTGGCCCAAATGTCAAGTCTTAGGCCAATGTCGCGCGCTGCCAGCCGTCTTCCATCGCAACCTGATCGCAGCCTGCGAAATGGGCCAGACGGTGCAATTCGGCCTCAAGCCGCTGCAATCGCCCTGCGGAAAGGATGATACCCGCTCCGGGCCAAAAGGCGCGCAGGCGTAGGGTGGATTGGTCGCGAAAGGCTTTCACATCCAAACGGCCGATCAGGCGGCTGCCTTCCAGCACGGGGAAGACGTAGTAGCCATATTGGCGCTTGGCTTCGGGCACGAAAACCTCGATCCGGTAGCGAAAGCCAAACAGAAATTCGGCCCTATCACGGTCGCGCAGGGCGGGGTCAAAGGGCGACAGGATGCGCACGCGCTGGGCTGGCGGTTCGGGGGCATCCTGTGCCGCTTGCATCACATCGGGGCGGGCAAGGCTGCGTTTGCGGTTTCCATCTGCGCCTTCGATGTCGATTGGGGCAACCTCTCCCCGCTTTAAAGCGCCCTGCGCCCAAGCTTTGGCTTCCTGCGGGGTGATCAGGTTCCAAAAGGCGCGCAGTTCGGCGGGGTCGGCAAAGCCCAGATGATCAAGGGCGGATTGGCAGGCCCAGTGGATCATCTGGTCGCGGTCGCCCAAGGGCGCGCGGTGGGCTTTGGGGATCACCCGCTCGGTCAGATCGTAGACTTTGCGAAACCCCTCACGCCGTGTAATGGCCAGTTGCCCTGTGCGCCACAGCCATTCCAGCGCCGTTTTTGACGGGTGCCAGTCCCACCACCCGCCAGACCCGCGCGGCTCGTCCTTACCCACGTCGGCGGTGGTTAGGGGGCCTTCGGCTGTGATGCGGTGCAGGATTTGGTCAAACAGTGCGTCATATCCGGGGCGGAACCATTTGGCCCAATTCGCCCGAAGTCGCACGGCGTCACTGACAAAGCGGTGGTGCCAATGGCCGTGCAGCGCCACGGGCAGGATGGCGGCGTCGTGGGTCCAATGCTCCCACAAGGCGCGGTCGTGTTCGATCAGGCGGCGTAAATCCTCGGGCTTATAGCTTTGCCGCCGCGACCAGAGGATCATGTGATGGGCGCGTTCGACCGTGTTGATGCTGTCGACCTGCACAAAGCCCAAACGGCCTACCAAATCGGCCAGCGCTTGGCCCGTGGCGGGGCCCGTAGGCGGCTCTGCCAAGGCGTGGCGGTGCAGGAACAGACGGCGGGCTTGGGGGTTGGTTAGGATCATGGCGTCAGGCTAGCAGCAGGGATGCTGTGCGCCAAGTCTGCCAGGCGGCGATCTGGGATCGGGCGGTGTTTTATGGATATTTGGGCACGTATGAAACGGGTCAGGTCGGCCCATAGAGACGGGTCATTTGGCGAAAGCTAAGAAGACGCTTGGTCTTTTCATCCCACAGCTTCAGTTTCACGCAAGACAGGCTTTGCCGCACTGTCAACTTTTGGGCCTGCGCCAGTGCGGGTTGGTCGGCCAAGACCTCGGTCAGGCGGTAAAACGGGATGCGGCTATAAAGGTGATGCACATGGTGAATGCCGATGTTGCCCGTCAACCATTGCAAAGGGCGCGGCAGTTTGTAGTGGGATGACCCTTCTAGGGCCGCATCATGGATTTGCCAGTCAGGGTCAGATTCCCAATGGGTCTTTTCAAACTGGTGCTGCACATAAAACAGCCACACCCCGATGGTCGCCCCAATGACCGAAGTGGGAATATAGATTAACAACAGCGGCATCAGACCATCCAGCCACAGGATCAGGCTGACGATCATCACGATGAACGCATTGGTGCCCATGGCAGACACCCAATACCGCCAGCCCGACGCCATCAGACCCACGGGCAGCCGGTTTTGCAGGATAAACAGATAGCTTGGCCCCAGCACAAACAGCACCAAAGGGTGGCGATACAGCCGATACATCATCCGCCCCCAGCGGCTGCGGGCACGGTATTCCTCGACAGTCAGCGTCAGCACATCGCCTATGCCGCGATGGCTTAGGTTGCCGTGATGGGCGTGATGGATGGCGTGGGTGCGCCGCCACACGTCATAGGGGGTCAGGGTGATCACCCCCAAGGCGCGACCCAGCCAATCAGAGGCGCTGCGGTTACCGAAGTAAGAGGCATGGCCCAAATCGTGCTGGATGATAAAAATCCGCACCAAAAACCCGCCGTTCACCACGGCAATCGCCACCGACAGCCAAGCCGACACATCCAAAGCCGCCCAAGCCAGCGCCCACAACAACACAAAAGGCACCAGCGTCACCGCCAGTTCAAACAGGCTGCGCCACGTCGACGGCTCGCGGTAGCGCGCCAGTTTCACAACCCAAGCGCGCGCGCTGTCCTGACGGGACTGATCTGTGTGTGGGTCAGGGCGCATTCAAAGGCCTAAGACAAAGGCCAAAGGGACGGCATGGCTCAAGATGCAGCTTCCGCTGTAAGGAACCGAGACCATGCCCGGACTTGCCCCCTTGTGACCGCTTTTGGGCGCGCCCGAAAGCCTATTCGGCGGCGGGGGCGCCCTTGAGTGCGGATTTGCGCTGCTTTTCCGTCGCCGATTTCAACTGACCACAGGCGGCCATGATGTCTTCTCCGCGCGGGGTGCGGATGGGGGAGGCGTAGCCTGCGTTGTGGATGATGTCGGCGAAAGCGTGAATTCGGTTGCCGGACGACCGCTTATAGGGCGCGCCGGGCCATTCGTTGAAGGGGATCAGGTTCACCTTGGCTGGAATGCCCTGCAGCAGGTCAACCAAGCGGTGGGCGTCTTCTTTGGTGTCGTTCACCCCGTCCAGCATCACATATTCAAAGGTGATGCGTTCGGAATTTGACAGGCCGGGATAGGCGCGCAGGGCATCCAGCAGGGTGGCGATGTTCCACTTTTTGTTGATGGGCACCAACTGGTCGCGCACGTCATCTGTGGTGGCGTGGAAGGATACAGCCAACAGGCAGCCAATCTCGGTCGCGGTGCGGGCAATCTCGGGCACAACGCCGCTGGTTGACAGGGTGATCCGGCGGCGGCCAAGGCCAATGCCTTCGTCATCCATCACGATCTTCATCGCGTCGCGGACGTTGTCAAAGTTATACAGCGGTTCGCCCATGCCCATCAGCACCACGTTGGACACAAGGCGCACTTCGGGCTTGGGTTGGCCCTTAACCGGCCATTCGCCCAGATCATCGCGCGCCAGCATAACTTGGCCGACAATCTCGGACGCGGTCAGATTGCGCACCAGTTTTTGCGTGCCGGTGTGGCAAAAGCTGCAGGTCAGCGTGCAGCCGACTTGTGAGGAAATGCACAAGGTGCCGCGGTCCGTTTCGGGGATATAGACCACCTCAACCTCGTGCCCGCCTTGGATGCGCACCAGATATTTGCGCGTGCCATCGGCCGAGATTTGGCGGGTGACGACTTCGGGCAGGTCGATGGTGAAATTCTCGGCCAGAAGAAGGCGGTAGTCTTTGGCAAGATTGCTCATCGCCATGAAGTCGCGCAGGCCCCAGTAATAGACCCATTGCCACACTTGGCCCACGCGCATTTTGGCCTGATTTTCCGGCGTTCCGGCAGCAATCAGGGCGGTGCGCAACTGGTCGCGGGTCAGGCCGACGATGTTGGTTTTGCCCCCCTCAGCCAGCTTGCGCGGCAGGGTCAACACGTCTTGGGTGATGGGGGCATAGGCTGCGGTCATGCAAAGCGTCTCGGGGGTTGGTCCGGCCGTATAGCGGGAATGGCGGCCAAAGGCCACCGGTCTGTCAGGGGGTGGAATCGGCCCGCAGGGGGCCGGAGAGTGGACGCCTGCGCCTTACTTGCACTGACCTTCAGCTTCGGTCATGGCGGCGGTGAAGCCTGACAGGCTAAAGGTGTCTTTGGTCTGGGTGCCCTTGGCGGAGCGGGCGGTCAAAGTGGCTTCAGCCCCTTTTTGCATGGCGGCCAGAAGTTTGGCGTCATCTTCGACACTGGCGGCCCAAGCGTATTCGCCTTTGGTCGTCATCTCAAACGTCGCACCATCGATCACAACTTCGACGGTCGAGCCTTCGGCAAAAGGGTAACCCCCTGCAAAAGACGTCTCTCCCACGGCTTGGCCGGGGCGGAAGGTAACGAAGAGCAAGATGTCACTGCGTTTGACCGAGACTTCTTTGCCATCGCGGGTGTTCACCGTCTCTTTCGGCTTGGACACGCCCCAGCATTCTTTGGGGTTGCCGTCGGCGAACACGGCCCATGCGGTTTTGGTGGTGACCAGATTGTCAGAGGTGCCTGCCGTCGTTTGTGCAAAGGCGGGGGCGCCCAATTGGGCCATCGTCAACAGGGCCACGGTCAAAGCCAGCGCGCCACGCAGTGTCCGATTTGTCATCGTGTCAGCCTCCAATAGCCTTTAACCACACCTTTGCCTTATCAGCGGTTTTTGCTAGGGCGTGGAATATGTTCACGTCGTAGTGCACCTTTAACCGATAAGTGGACTTTTGCGAAAGCCCCTTGGGCAGTTTTTCGCCAAGACGAGAGGGAAGAGACAGAAGATGATGAACCGACAGGCAGTTACCATGGTCGAAACATGGCGTGGCGGGCTTTTGGAAAGCTATCACGCAGGTCATGCCGTGATCTGCGACGAGAAGGGCGAGATCGTCGAGGCTTGGGGCAATCCCGATCAGGTGATCTTCCCGCGCTCGTCGTGCAAGATGATCCAAGCACTGCCCTTGGTGGAAAGTGGCGCTGCTGATGCTGTGGGCCTGACCGAGGCGCAGTTGGCCTTTGCCTGCGCCAGCCACCACGGCCAAGCGCTGCACGTCAAGATGGCATCGTCTTGGCTGGAAGGCTTAGGGTTGAGCGAGGCCGACCTGCGCTGCGGGTCGCACGAGCCTTCGGACAGGGTCGAACGCGACCGCCTGATCCGCGCCGGAGAGCGGCCTTGCCAGTATCACAACAACTGCTCGGGCAAGCATTCGGGCTTTCTGACGATGAACCGCCATATCAAGGGCCATGCCGAATATGTCGAACATGATCACCCGTTGCAGGTGATGATCAAAGCAGCTTTTGAAGAGACAACGGGCGAAGAGAGCGCGGGTTGGGGCGTGGATGGCTGCTCTGCCCCCAACTTTGCCACCTCGGTTCACGGATTGGCGCGGGCGATGGGGCGGTTTGCGGGGGCAACGGGCGGCGGCGATAAGCGCGACCAAGCGATGCACCGCCTGACCCGCGCCATGGCGCAGTTTCCCGAATTGGTGGCGGGTGACACCGGAACCGACACAGAATTGATGCGCGCCATGGATGGCAAGGTTACGATCAAAGGCGGGGCCGAGGCGGTGCATATCGCCATTCTGCCCCATCTCAAGCGGGGCATTGCCATCAAGATCGTCGACGGCGGCTACCGCGCTTCGGATACGGTTATGACGGCTTTGCTGGTGCGGCTTGGCGCGTTAGCGGCTAACCACCCCTATGCCAAAAAGCGCCTGAATGCGGTGCAGACAAATTGGCGCGGGAAAGAGACGGGGATCGTTGCCTTGGCGTCGGGGTTTTTGTAACGCCAAACGGGCAAGCGGATCGCTGCCGCAGCGTGGTGGTTTGAGGGGTTGTGCCAAGAGGAAAGGACAAGCTTGGGCTTGATTTGTGACAGTTGCGCGATAAGCTTGTGAGATGACCCAGATGGTGCCAACCCCCTTTCCGCAACCCGAACGTGCGCCCGAACAGGTGTGCTTTGATCGACGCGAGTTTGGGGTGATTTTCTCGCTTTACGGGCGGATGGTCGCCTCGGGAGAGTGGCGCGATTACGGGATTTCCACGCTACGCGAGGTGGCGGTTTTTGCGATCTTTCGCCGCACTGCGGAAGTGCCGCTGTATCGCGTGGAAAAGCGCCCTGCGATGCGCGCCAAGCAGGGCATGTTTTCGGTGGTGGCGATGGATGGCCGGATTTTGCGGCGCGGCCATGATTTGGCGCAAGTCTTGCGCGTGCTAGAGCCTAAGGCCGTGCGCTTGGTCGATTAAAGGCGGCGGTGGCTGCGCAGGGGCGCGCCTTCGGCCTGTTCGATCCGGTCGATCGCCTCAGCAATGCCTTCGTAGGCCACCGACATCGTGTGGCCGTTCGCGTGGATCAGGCGTTCGCTGTCAACGGCCAGTGCGATATGGCCCTTCCAGAACAACAGATCGCCGCGCTGAAATTCGCCTTGCACCACCAAGCCTGCCGCTTCTTGCAGGTCGGCATCACCGGGCAAAGCGATGCCGCAGGCGTGGTGGACGATTTGGGCAAGGCCCGAGCAATCCAGACCTGCGCGTGAATTGCCGCCCCAAAGGTAGGGGCTGTGCAAGAACGTCTCGGCCACGGCGACCGGATCGGCCAGATGGGTGCCCAAGGGCAGCAGGTGGCTGGCGGGGATAAAGCCCTGCGGGGTTTGGGCGTAAGCCCCGACCTGATCCAGCACCGAAACCCGCGCACCCATGGGCAGCGCGCTTAGGTTTTGCGAACTGGCCTTGGGCTGCGCGTAAAGATGCGTGCCCGACGAGGCCACCCAATGCGTCACAGGTGGGCTTTTTTCCAGCACCTCCTGGGGCAGCCAGCCGCAATAGCCGTCTTTGGCAGCAAAGCCGAAGGCATGGCCTTGGTCGCGGTCAATGACGGTAAAATCCTCGCCCAGAAAAAGTTGACGTTCGCGCGCGCCGTTTGGGCTGCGCAGCAGGTCCACCAAGGGGGCGGCGATTTGCCAGATGTCGCCCGCGGTGAAGGCGGGCACGTCGATTTTGCCTTGCAGCGAGATATGGGCGATCCGCGCCGTGGCGGGGGTTAGGCGGCGGTCCATTTACAGGCCCAAGATTGCGGGCAGGGCGGCAAAGACCGCCCGCGCCCCTTGGCCAACACCGCCTTTGGGGCGGGCGGGCTGGTCGGATGGGGTGTGGGCGTAGATGTCAAAATGCAGATAGCGCGGGTTGTTCACAAAGCGGCGCAAGAACAGCGCGGCGGTGCCAGACCCCGCAAAGCCCCACCCTGGGGCGTTATCAAGGTCAGCGATGCCCGGTTCGATGATGGCCTCGTAGGGATCGTGGAAGGGCAGCCGCCAGACCGGATCAAAGCCGACAACAGCCCCCGCTTCTAGGGCTGCGACAACGATGGGATCGTTGCAATAATAGGGGGCAAGGTCGGGGCCCACCGCAATTCGGGCTGCCCCTGTAAGCGTTGCCATCGATAGGATCATATCCGAAGGCTCCTCCTCGGCCCAAGCCAGCGCGTCGCCCAAAACCAAGCGGCCCTCGGCGTCGGTGTCGTTCACCTCGACCGTTAGGCCCTTGCGTGAGGTGAGGATGTCTTTGGGGCGCAAGGCATTGCCGGATATGGCATTTTCCACCGCAGGCACGATGACGCGCAACTGCACCTTTAGGCCAAGGGACATGATCATATGGGCCAGCCCCAGAACCGTGGCAGCCCCGCCCATGTCTTTCTTCATCAGATTCATGCCGGACGAGGGTTTGATGTTCAACCCGCCCGTGTCAAAGCAAACGCCCTTGCCGACCAGGGTCAGCTTGGGCCCAGCCTTGCCCCAGCGCATCTCCATGATGCGCGGCGCGCGGGGCGAGGCGCGGCCCACAGCGTGGACCATGGGGAAGTTCTGCGTCAGCAAGTCATCGCCTCTGATCACGGTCGTGGTCGCGCCAAAGCGCTGGGCAAGGGCTGTAAACGCGGCCTCAAGCTCGGCTGGCCCCATGTCAGAGGCGGGCGTGTTGATCAGATCGCGGGTGAGAAACTCTGCCTCTGCCATGGCCAAAAGGCGGGGGCCATCGGTGCCTTCGGGCAGGCGCAGCAGGGCCGTGTCGGTTTTCTTAGGGGAACGGTAGCGGTCGAATCGGTAGGATTGCAGCAGCCATGCCAGAACCGTTTCATCCCGCAGTGCGGGTGTGAGCGCCCCGTTCAGCGCCCAATTGCCCGCAGGCAGGCCTGCCACGGCCTTGGCGATGCCAAAGCGCAGGCGGGCGCGGGCCTTGGCCGTGCCCAAGCCAGCGATGGCTGAACCAACGCCCGCCTCACCCGGAATAAGGCGCAGCTCGCCCAAGCCCGCCTCAAACCCCGTGGCTATCAGCCAATCCTTGGCAGGATGACTGTCGCGCAGGGCGGGCCAGTCTTCGGCGGTCACCAAGGTGAGGGTGCGACAGGCAGCGGCGGGGTCGGCAAAGCGGGGATGGGTCATGGCATTCTCCTACCCCGTAAGCCTAGCCGTTCCCCAGCGCCCCGCAAGTGCGTTGCGCGTGCTAGGCCAGCGTTGCCCCCAAAAGACTGCGTTGGTCCGCCAAGGCATGTTCTGCCACGCGCACAAGTCGGGCCCAGACGGCGGAAAAGGCGGTGACATCCTGACAGGTGATGCACAGGGTCAAATCCGCCGCCACTAGGCCAAGGGTGATCAGCCCCAAATTCTCAGCCATGCGCTGCAAGCGGCGCAAAGGGCGCGGCATTTCCGCCAGATCATGCCTTTTGACAAGGGTGTTCAAACCCGCAACCATCTGTGACACCTCGTCCAAGGCGCGCGCCACCACATGCGCTGCCGTGGTCGCCCCAAGGTTGCGACAGATCGTTGCGATCGGCTCGGCATCTTGGCGCACCCTATCATTGGGGCGCAATGCCACCACATTGTCTTGCGACATTTTCCACACTCCCACTTCACCCAAGGCTACTTTGGGCTCAGATGCTAAATAAAGCGTTTCGGAAGGTCGGGTTGCTTGCCGTATCATCGCTACGATTCCTCTCGAATTTGCTGCAATTGCAAACTATGGTCGCCCGATAACGAAGGAGCCGCCTATGGATCAAGCCCGCCCCCTGCCGTCCTATCTGATCGCCCGCTTTCAAGGCTGGCGGGCAACGACCTATCAGGACAACCGCGCGTGGTATCGGCGCTTGGCGGAAAGCGGGCAGCATCCAAGGGCCATGGTGATTTCGTGCTGCGACAGCAGGGTGCATGTCACCTCGATCTTTGGCGCGGATGAGGGGGAGTTTTTCATTCACCGCAACGTCGCCAATCTGGTGCCGCCCTATAACCCCGACGGTGAATATCACGGCACCTCGGCTGCGGTGGAATATGCCGTAAGCTCTTTGAAGGTCGCCCATATTGTGGTGTTGGGGCATTCGAACTGCGGTGGGGTCAGGGGCTGCCATGACATGTGCTGCGGTCTTGCGCCGCAGCTCGAGGCCAAGTCGTCTTTTGTGGGACGCTGGATGGATATTCTGCGCCCGGGATATGAGCGGGTCAAAGACCTGCCGCAGGAAGAGCGAATCGTGGCGCTGGAAAAGCAGGCGGTGCGGGTTTCGCTGGAAAATCTGATGACCTTCCCCTTTGTGCGCGCGGCCCTGGAAGATGATATGCTGACGCTGCATGGTTTGTGGAACAACACGGGCGAAGGCGCCTTGGAACAGTTTGATCCGGCCAAGGACGGCTTTGTGCCAGTGTAACTTGGCGTTGGTGAGAACCTCTAAGCCTTGAAATAGCCGCCATGTTTCTTATCTCCTTACGAAATCGTGAGGTGATCCTTGGATAACATTCTGACCCTGGCCGGCCAGAACCTGCTGACGCCCATGATCTTATGCTTTGCTTTGGGCGGGTTTGCCGCCTTGGCGCGATCAGACCTAAGCGTGCCAGAGGCGGCGGCCAAAACCATGGCGCTGTATCTGATGTTTGCCATCGGCTTTAAGGGCGGGGTTGCCGTTAGCAAAAGCGGGATTGACGGGCATGTGCTGGCGGCGATGGCCGCAGGAATAGCGCTGTCGTTCCTTTTGCCCATCGTGGCCTTTGGCCTGCTGCGCGTGGTGTCGCGCTTGTCAGCGGTCGAAGCGGCGGCGGTGGCGGCGCATTATGGGTCGATCTCGATCGTGACCTTTGCCACCGCCAGCGGCGTCTTGGCCCTGCGCGGGATTGAGGCTGAGGGCTATATGGTCGCTGTGTCTGCCGCGATGGAAAGTCCCGCTATCATCACCGCCTTGTGGTTGGCCGCGCGATCGGGCCAAGGGCGGCGTGTGGAGCCGGGTTTGTGGCGCGAGATTTTGCTCAACGGGTCCATCGTGCTGTTGATCGGGGCCTTTGCCATCGGGATGATCACAGGGCCTGACGGCATGGCCAAGGTCGAGGCCTTTGTGGTCGCCCCTTGGCAGGGGGTTTTGTGCCTGTTCCTGTTGGATATGGGGCTGGTGGCGGGCCGTGGCTTGCGCGGGGCGCGGGGGTTGATTGGGGTGGGCTTGGTGGCCTTTGGGGTGGTGATGCCTTTGGTCGGCGCTGCGGCGGGGCTTGGCGCGGCACTGGCCTTGGGGCTGTCACTCGGCGGCACGGTTTTGATGATGGTGCTGGCGGCTTCGGCCAGCTACATCGCCGTGCCCGCCGCCATGCGCGTGGCTTTGCCAGAGGCGAACCCCTCGGTCGCCTTGACCCTGTCTTTGGGCATCACCTTTCCGTTCAATCTGGTCTTTGGCATTCCGGCCTATCTGGCCGTGGCCGAAGCGATTTTAGGGGGCTAACGATGCAAACCTATGCTGCAAAACGTGTCGAAATCCTGATCGAAGCGCCGATGGAAAGCCGTTTGACGGCGGCTTTGACGGCGGCGGGGGTGAAAGGCTTTAGCGTGCTGCCTGTATTGGGCGGGGCGGGGCAATCGGGCCGGTGGAGTGCGGATGGCCAGCTTGGCCGTGCGGGAATGGTGGCGGTTATCTGTCTGGTAGACCCCGCGCGGTTGGAACCCTTGCTGGATGCCGCCTTTGGCGTGGTCGAACGGCATATCGGTTTGATCAACGTCACAGATGCCCAAGTGATCCGTAAGACACGGTTTTAGGGCCCTTGCTGCGGCGCGTTGGCGCTGACAGAGTGCGGCAAAATTGGAGTTTGCCATGGCCGCCAAATCACCCGAACCGTTGAAATCCACCGCCGAACTGCCGCGCGTTGTGCGGGCCAAGGGCAGCTATTTGTGGGATGCCACTGGCAAGGCCTATATCGACGGGTCGGGCGGGCCCGCCGTCTATTGCCTTGGCCATGCCAATGACGAGGTGAACGCCGCCGTCGCCGCCCAAATGTCAGACATCGCGCATGCTTACCGCTACAATTTCACCACCGACGCGCTGGAAGAGTTGACCGAGATCATTCGCGCCGAATGCGGCGGCACGTTGCGCGAAATGGTCTATGTCACCAGCGGATCGGAAGCGGTGGAAAGCTGCTTGAAGATCGCGCTGCAATACCACACGGCCAACGGCCAAAAATCGCGTCGCAAGTTCATCTCACGCCAGCGGTCGTGGCATGGCAACACTTTGGGCGCGCTGGGCCTTTCCGGCTTTGCCGAACGCACGGCGGCTTATGAGGGGGCGTTCATTCCGTCGATCAAACTGTCGCCTGCCAATGCTTATCGGCCTGTGGCGGGGGCGGATGCGGCCAGTGTTGGGGCTATTTGCGCGGCCGAACTGGAAGCCGCGATCCTGCGTGAAGGGCCTGAAACCATCGCGGCCTTTGTGTTTGAACCTGTGGTGGGCGCTGCTGGCGGCTGCGTGCCAGCGCCCGACGGCTATGCCAAACTTGTGCGCGAGATTTGCACGAAATACGGCGTGCTGATGATCTCGGACGAGGTGATGTGCGGCGCTGGGCGCACGGGCACTTGGCGCGCCTTGGCCTATGACGGGGTAGAACCTGATATCATGTCGGTCGCCAAGGGGCTGGCGGCGGGCTATGTGCCCTTGGGGGCCGCCATCTGCACCACCGCCGTGTGGGAGGTAATCCGCGCCAAGGACGGGGCCTTTGGCACGGGCCACACCTTCACCGGCCACACCGCCGCCTGTGCGGCTGGGGTTGCCGTGCAAAAGATCATCGCGCGCGAGGGGTTGCTGGCCAAGGTTGCGGCCAATGGCGACCGCTTGAAAGGCTGGATGGCTGACGCGCTGGCGGGGGTTGAGGCGATCGGTGACATTCGCGGCCGTGGCCATTTTATCTGCGCCGAACTGGTGGCTGACCGCGCCTCTAAAGCGCCGTTTGACGCTTCGCGCCAGTTGCACTTAAAGGTGCGCGCGCAGGCGATGGAAAACGGGCTGATCTGCTATCCGGTCGGCGGCAATGTTGATGGGGTGAACGGTGACATCGTGATCTTGTCGCCGCCCTACAATTGCACCGACGCAGAACTTGCTGAAATTGTTGACAAATGCGCCACCTCGATCCGGCAAGTGCTGCGGGCTGAGGGGCTGGCCTAAAGTTTTCACACAAGTGTGACGACGGAAAGTGTGGGTCTGGGCGTAGAATGACAACATTCTCGAACAGGAGCGCGTTTATGACCTATTTCTTCACCAGTTTTCTGGCCGGACTGATGGCCCTTTCCACCTTGCTGGCCGTGCCTGCCATGGCGGCTGGCAGCTCTGACGGATCAAGCACTGCTGCGCCGTCTTATGAAGAGGCCAAGGCGATGGTTGATGAAGGCAACTTTGTTGCGGCCTTGCCGAACCTGATCGCCTTGACCAAGGCTGATGCCAAAAACGCCGATGCGTGGAACCTGCTTGGGTTCACCTACCGCAAACTGGGCCAGCTAGACGACAGCGATGCCGCCTATTTGACCGTGCTGTCGATCAACCCTGACCATCTGGGCGCGCTGGAGTATCAGGGCGAGCTGTTCATCACCACCGGCAAGCTCGATCAGGCCAAAGCGAACTTGGCCAAGCTGCAAGCGCTGTGCGGCACCTGTGAGCAGGCACAGGATTTGGAAGCTGCGCTAAAAGCTGCGGGGGCCTAAGCCCGGGCAGCGGGTAAATGCAAAAAGCCCCGCGGTTTGCGCGGGGCTTTTTCAAAGGATTGGATCAGCCCTTTTTCAGAACCTTATTGCCCAGAACTTCGGCGATTTGGACCGCGTTCAGGGCCGCACCCTTGCGCAAGTTATCAGAAACGCACCACAGCGAGATGCCGTTGTCGATGGTGGAATCTTGGCGCACGCGGCTGATGTAAGTGGCATATTCGCCCACGCATTCGATGGGCGTGATGTAGCCGCCCGCCTCGCGCTTATCGATTAGAAGCACACCGGGGGCCTCGCGCAGGATGTCTTGCGCTTCTTGCCAATCGAGCGGTTCTTCAAATTCGATGTTGATCGCTTCAGAGTGGCCAACAAACACCGGCACGCGCACGCAGGTGGCGGTGACTTTGATCTTGGGGTCGAGGATCTTTTTTGTCTCGGCCACCATTTTCCATTCTTCCTTGGTCGACCCATCGTCAAGGAAGACGTCAATCTGCGGAATCACGTTGAAGGCGATTTGCTTGGGAAACTTTGATGGGGCCACTTCTTGACCGGGCACATAGATGCCTTTGGTCTGGCTCCACAATTCATCAATGCCTTCTTTGCCGGCACCCGACACCGACTGATAGGTGCTGACGACAACGCGCTTGATGCGCGCGCGGTCGTGCAAGGGCTTCAGCGCCACGACCATCTGCGCTGTTGAGCAGTTGGGGTTGGCGATGATGTTTTTGTTTTTATACATGAAAATCTGATCGGCGTTCACTTCCGGCACGATCAGCGGGATCTGCGGGTCGTAGCGATACAGCGAGGAATTGTCGATCACGATGCAACCGGCCGCTGCCGCTTTGGGCGCGTATATCTTGGTCGCTTCCGATCCCACGGCGAACAATGCAATGTCCCAGCCGGTGAAATCGAAGGTGTCGAGATCCTTGGTCTTGACGGTTTTCTCGCCAAAGCTGATTTCAGTGCCCAACGATTTTCGCGATGCCAGTGCGGCAATCTCGTCCACCGGGAACTCGCGTTCGGCGAGGATGTTCAGCATTTCGCGGCCCACGTTGCCCGTGGCACCCGCGACGACGACCTTATAGCCCATCGGGGTTCTCCTTTACGTCAAGACTGCCCGTCAGCCGGGCTTCGCGGGCCTTAGCGCAGGTTGCTGCGCGGCGAAAGGGCCTATTGCGGCGGGGGTGGCAATCTCCGCTTATGCGGGGGCTATTCCGTTAAAGCGGAGGGATTTGCCAAGCAAAACCGTGGGTCGCGGGCCAAAAGGGCGCTGACAAAGGCGCGCTCGCCTTGGAAGTTGTGGGGCACCTGAGCGGCTGTGCGGCGGCCTGACAGCGAGAGCGAGGCGAAGAAGTCAAAGCCGTAGAGGGTGATTTTGGTCGCGGGAGAGTGGGAGAGCAGGTCGATCATCATAAGCCCCGTGGTGGGGGGGGCGTTCAGCTGGGCTTTCAGGCGCAGGTAGGTATCTAGCGGGGGTAGGGCAAAGCCCTTGCGGGTTGCCATAGCCCAAGACAGGCGCTTGCGCTTGGGTGACATCCACAACAGAAATTTGGGGTTGAGCTGGTGCAGGTGGGTTGGTTTGAGCGAGGTGGCGCAGGCCAACACATCGATCCGCGTGCCATGGCTGCGCGCTTCGGGCATGGGCGCACGGTTGAGGCGGATCACGAGGTCGGCGGCGTCAATGGCTGCGCCTTGGGCAGTGGTGCCTAGGCTTTGGGCATTGCCCACCAGCGCAAGGGTGCCTTGCAATTCGTTTAGAACAAAGGCCATGGGCAGGCCCAACCCTGCAAGCGCCTTTTCGTTGCGCAAAGTGCGCGCCAGATAAAAGCCAAGCCGTGTCATGTCACGGCCAGCATGTCGCGGTAAATCGAGACGATGGCGCGGGCCTCGGCTTCGATCTGGTGGTTGGCCAGAATATGCGCGCGGGCAGCAATGCTACCGGTGGCAAGGCGGGCGGGGTCGTCGACCCAAGCCTCCAGCGCCTGGGTCAGGGCTGTGGCGTCATCAGGCGGCACAAGGGTGCCTGTTTCGGGCGTTAGCAGCGATTCAAATGCCCCGACCCGTGATGCCACCACGGGCACGCCGCAGGCCATGGCCTCAAGCGGGGTTAGGCCAAAGCCTTCCCAGCGGGCGGGGGCCACGAACAGGTCAAGCGCTTGGTAATGGCGCACGACATCTTCCCAAGGGATCTCTCCCAAGAACTGCACGCGGTCAGCCACGCCTGCGGCTGTCAGGCGCGCCAGTTGGGCGGCGTGAAAGGCGCGGTTGTC
>CAMAYO010000013.1 GCA_945862465.1 Pseudorhodobacter antarcticus
CCCCCCCCCCCCCCAGGAAACACTATATTGTACACAAAAGTCATATTTCGCGGACAAGACCGGGCCTCCCCCCTGAGCGGCTTGAGGGTCGCTCATCGAACAACAAAAAACGCGCGCCGGTTTTGCGCGCGCTTTGACCTTTTCAAACCCAGAAACGTCGCCCCCTACCTTACAGGGCTGCGGTAGCTCATCCGGCGGATCGATCCGGTCTTGGACCGCATCAGGATGGTTTCCGTCGTGATATACCCCGGGGCGCGTTCTATCCCGCGCAGGATCGACCCTTGGGTCACGCCGGTGGCCGCAAAGATCACGTCGCCGCGCACCAGATCGTCGCGGGTATAGACGCGGTCAAAGTTGGTGATGCCGGCCTTCCGCGCGCGGGCACGCTCATCATCATTGCGAAACATCAGCCGGCCATAGAACTGCCCGCCCATGCATTTAAGCGCCGCCGCAGCCAGCACCCCCTCGGGCGCGCCGCCAGAGCCCATATACATATCAATGCCCGTCACGTCAGGTTCGGCGCAGTGCATCACGCCTGCCACGTCACCGTCGGGGATCAGCCGGATCGAGGCCCCCGTGCCGCGCAGCTCTTCAATCAGCGCCTCGTGCCTTGGGCGTTCCAGCACGCAGACGGTGATGTCCATCGTCGAGACGCCCTTGGCCGCCGCAAGGGCTGATACGCGCTCGGATGGCGACATATTGAACGTCACCGTGCCGGGCTTGAACCCCGGGCCAATGGCCAGCTTGTCCATATAGACGTCGGGCGCGTGCAAAAGCGTGCCGCGCGGGGCCATGGCGATCACGGTCAGGGCGTTGGGCATATCCTTGGCGGTCAGCGTGGTGCCTTCCAAGGGGTCAAGGGCGATATCCACGGCGGGGCCTTTGCCCGTGCCCACCTCCTCGCCAATGAACAGCATCGGGGCCTCGTCGCGCTCGCCCTCGCCAATCACCACCACGCCGGAAATGTCGAGCAGGTTCAACTGGTCGCGCATGGCATTCACAGCCGCTTGATCTGCGGCCTTTTCATCGCCGCGCCCGATCAGGGGCGCGCAGGCAATCGCCGCCGCCTCTGACACGCGGGCCAAGCCCAATGACAGCAGGCGGTCTTGGAACACTTGGGCTTCGGCAAGGGGGGCAACCATGGCAAATTCCTTTTGGTCAGGGCTTGCGGCCCCCATATAGGGCAGGGGCCGAGCCGGCAAGGACGGTTGCGCTAACGTTAGACCTCTTCGATGCGCAGGGCGACGGGCGCCCCCACCAGCACGCCCGTTGCGCCAAACCGCGACAAGGCGTGGTCGATATCTTCCCGCGTGGCCTTGTGCGTCACGATCAGCACCTGCGCATTGGCGCCTGGGTGGCCGTATTGGCGCATTTGGTCAATCGACACGCCCGCCTCGCCCAAGCAGGTGGCGATCTTGGCCAAGGCGCCGGGCTTATCCAGCAGCATCATGCGCAGATACCACGCGGCGGGGGTGGCGGTTTTGGCGGCAATGGGTTTGACAAGGCTGGCGGCGGGCTGGCCAAAGGTCGGCATGCGGAAGCCGCGCGCCAAGTCCATCACGTCTGCCATCACGGCGGAAGCCGTCGGCCCCTCGCCAGCGCCTGCGCCGCGCAGCACAATCTGGCCCACGGCGTCGCCTTCCAGCACCACCATGTTCGTCCCGCCCTGCAGCTGGCCCAAGGGGCTGTCTGCGGGCACAAGGCAGGGGGTCATGCGCTGTTCCAGCCCACGGCCCGTCATCTGCGCCACGCCCAAAAGCTTGATGCGGTAGCCCATATCGCGGGCCAGACCAATGTCATCCAGCGAGACGTTCTGGATCCCCTCAAGCTCCACCGCGTCAAATGACACCTGCGTCCCGAAGGCGATGGACGACAGCAGCGACAGCTTGTGCCCCGCGTCAATCCCGCCCACGTCAAGGTTCGGGTCAGCCTCCAGATAGCCAAGTTTCGCGCATTCGTCGAAGAGCACGTTGTAACCTTGGCCCGTGGCCTCCATCCGCGTCAGGATGTAATTGCAGGTGCCATTCATCACCCCCATCACGCGGCGGATCTGGTTGGCGGCGAGCCCTTCTGTCAGGGCCTTGATCACCGGAATGCCCCCCGCCACGGCCGCCTCAAACCTGATCACGCGGCCAGCGGCTTCGGCGGCCAGTGCCAAGCCGTGGCCGTAATGCGCCAGAAGTGCTTTGTTGGCTGTGACCACATCATGGCCCGCGGCAATTGCCGCCTCAGTAGCCAAGCGGGCTGGGCCCTCGTGGCCGCCCATCACCTCGACAAAGACGTCAATGTCGCCGCGTTTGGCCAGCGCCACGGGGTCGCTTTCCCAAGCGTAGCCCGACAAATCCACGCCGCGATCTTTCTTGGGGTCGCGGGCCGATATGGCCACAATCTCTACCCTGCGGCCCGCGCGCGCGGCCAAAAGGTCGCCGTGGCGCTGCACGATCTTGACCACGCCAATTCCAACCGTGCCAAGGCCTGCCAATCCAAGACGCAGGGCGGGAAGGGGGGACTGGCTCATGCTTAACCTCGGGCTGGCGTGTTGGGCCACCTGTTAGCGGTTTCGCGGGGCCAGTGCAACGAGGTCAGCGGGCGACAGACCCCGCCCAAGCCCGCAAACCCGCAGCCCGTGGCCCAAGTGAGGCGTCTGCAGCCTCGCTCGCAGGGGCCATCTGCAAGTCCGCCTGCGTCAGCAGGGCGGGCGTAGGCCCACCGCCCTGCGGCCACTGCACGGCGGGGTAGGCCGAACAGGCCGACAGGAGGCAGGCGAGGATCAGGTAGCGCATGGGTCCGATCCTAAAGCGGGACCGGCCCCAATTGCACGTGATCTTTGCAAGTTTGGCAACAATCCACCGCCGCGCTTAGTGGGCGGGGCGAATAAACGTGCCGTTGCGCAATTCTGCCATGGCTTGGCGAATTTCGGCGTCGGTGTTCATCACAATCGGGCCATGCCATGCGACAGGCTCTTGCAGCGGCGCGCCGGAAATCAGCAGGAACCGCACCCCGTTCTCGCCCGCCTGCACCGTCACCTCATCGCCCGCGCCAAAATTGATCAGCGTGCGGTTGCCCGACATGTCGCGGATATTCACCTCTTGGCCGCGCACTTCCTTTTCCGTCAGCACGCCACGCGGGCGGCTGGCGTCATGGAAATTGCCTGACCCTTCAAAGACATAAGCAAAGGCATTGCGCCGCGTGTCGACCTTGAACGTCTTGCGCCGCCCCTCGGGGACAAAGATGTCCAGATATTGCGGGTCCGCCGCAATTCCATCGACCGGCCCGCGCTTGCCGCGAAACTCACCCACGATCACCTTCACGACCGTGCCGTCATCTTCCAAGATGTCGGGAATGTCTCGGCCCTTCACGTCTTGATAGCGCGGCGCTGTCATCTTCAAGGCGCTTGGCAGGTTGGCCCAAAGCTGAAAGCCGTGCATCTGGCCCTTGGCGTTTCCAAAGGGCATTTCCTGATGCAAGATGCCTGACCCCGCCGTCATCCACTGCACATCGCCGCCCTTTAGACTGCCGCGATTGCCCAGGCTGTCGCCGTGTTCCACGGTGCCCGCCAGCACATAGGTGATGGTTTCAATCCCGCGGTGGGGGTGCCACGGAAAGCCCGCCATGTAATCGCGCGGGGCCTCGCCGCGAAAATCGTCAAACAGCAGGAAGGGGTCAGTGTCGCTGGTCTGACCAAAACCAAAGGCGCGGTGCAGGTGAACGCCGGCACCCTCCATCGTGGGGCGGGCAATCATGGCGCTTTTGACGGGGCGGATCGACATGGGGTTCTCCTTTTCGCTTTGAGTGTCATTTAGGGCGTTGCGGCGCTGTGCGCCAGAGGTGCGAGTGTGCTGATAAGCGCTGAATGTTGCGCAAAGGCGCACAAAGACCGCCGCTTTGCCGCAAACTTTGCCCAAGCCCGACATGCATTGTCGCGCCCAAGCCAGTTGTTGACGCGAACCTCTTGAATAAGGATGGAAAACCCGCAACAGTTTGCGCGGGGTAAGGGGAGTGCGCGATGCGCTATTCGGGTTGGAAAGTCATAACCGAGGGGCTTTTGGGCAACACAGGCTGGGGCCGCGCGTGGCGCGATCCGGCGCCCAAGGCCGAATATGACGCCATCGTGATCGGCGGCGGCGGGCATGGGCTGGCCACGGCCTATTATTTGGCCAAGAACCACGGGCTGACCAATATCGCTGTGCTGGAAAAGGGCTACCTTGGCTCTGGCAATATTGGCCGCAACACCACGATTGTGCGGGCCAACTACTTCTTGCCGGGCAACTCGGAATTCTACTCTCACTCGCTGAAGCTTTGGGAAAAGCTGGAAGGCGAGTTGAACTACAACGTCATGCATTCGCAGCGCGGCCATATCATCCTGTTCCACTCCGATGGGCAAAGGGATGCGGCGGTGCGGCGCGGCAATGCGATTGTCAATCAAGGCGACGATGCGGAACTTCTCTCGGTGGCGCAGTTGAAAGACATGCTGCCCTATCTGGATTACAACCAGACCCGCTTCCCGATCTACGGCGGGCTGATCCAACGCCGCGCGGGCACGGCGCGCCATGACGCCGTGGCTTGGGGCTACGCGCGGGCGGCGGACAAGCTGGGCGTCGATTTGATCCAGAATTGCGAAGTGACGGGCATTGATACGGTCGACGGCAAGGTCGTGGGCGTGCAAACCACGCGCGGCCCGATCCGCGCCAAGAAGGTCGGCATGGTGGTCGCAGGGCGCTCCTCCCAAGTCGCGGCCATGGCGGGCATGCGCCTGCCCATCGAAAGCCACGTCCTGCAAGCCTTTGTCACCGAGGGGCTAAAGCCCGTGATCGACCATGTCGTCAGCTACGGCATGGGCCACTTCTACATCAGCCAGTCCGACAAGGGTGGCTTGGTCTTTGGCGGCGATATCGACATGTATTCCAGCTACGCCTCACGCGGGAACCTGCCCATGGTCGAACACGTGATGGAGGCGGGGATGACCCTGATGCCGATGCTGGCGCGCGCCCGCGTGCTGCGGTCTTGGGGTGGGATCATGGATATGACGCCCGACGGCTCGCCCATCATCGACAAGACCCATATCGACGGGCTCTTTGTGGATGCGGGCTGGAACTACGGCGGCTTCAAGGCCGCCCCCGCCTCTGGCTGGTGCATGGCCCACCTGATGGCCACCGGCCAAAGCCACGAAGTTGCCCGCCGCTTCCGCCTTGACCGGTTCCGCACCGGCCACGTGATGGACGAAGAAGGCACCGGCAGCCAACATAACTTGCACTAGGGGTGCCGCGATGATCCTGACACATGCGGCCCCTATGCCAAACCTTGCAGCCTCCGGCGGGGATATTTTTACACATATGAAACCGGCTTTCATATGTGCCCAAATATCCCGGGGTGAGGCCGCAGGCCGAGGGGCGGCGCCCCTGCTTTCTTTTGGTGAAAGGGCAATCCCATGCGCCTGACCTGTCCGCTTTGTGGCCCCCGCGACCGGCGCGAGTTTTATTACTCGGGCACGGAAGACTACCTCAACCGCCCGCCTGAGGGCGCGTCGATTGAGGCTTGGGATGACATGCTGCACCTGCGCACCAACCCTGCGGGGGTGACCAAGGATCTGTGGTATCACGAAACAGGCTGCGGGTCGTGGCTGCTGGTGACGCGCAACACCGTCACCCACGCCGTGCTGGCAACCGAACTGGTCGCCGCGCGCAAAGGCGGTGCGGCATGAGGATTGCAGGCAAGGGTCTGATCGACCGCACCAAGCCCGTCACATTCACCTTCGACGGCAAGACCTACTCCGGCTTTCAGGGCGACACGCTGGCCTCGGCCCTGATGGCCAATGGCGTGCGTCTGGTGGGGCGCAGTTTCAAATACCACCGCCCGCGCGGCATTTTGACCGCCGGCCCCGAAGAGCCAAACGCCATGGTCGAGGTGCTGGATGGCGGCAGCCAGTCGCCCAACACCCGCGCCACCGTGCAAGAGATTTACGATGGTATGGCCGCCCAAAGCCAGAACCGCTGGCCGTCGCTGCGCTATGACCTGCTCTCAATCAACGACTTGGCAGCGCCCTTCCTAAGTGCCGGTTTCTACTACAAGACCTTCATGTGGCCGCGCGCCTTCTGGGAGGCGCTTTACGAGCCCATCATCCGCCGCGCCGCGGGTCTTGGGCGCTTGAAACGGCAGATCGAAACCGCCAGCTACGAGAAGGCCTTCGCCTTTTGCGACCTGTTGGTGATAGGCTCTGGCCCCGCTGGCCTGATGGCGGCGCTGACCGCCGCACGGGCGGGGGCCGATGTGATCTTGGCGGAGCAGGACAGCCTGATGGGCGGCCGCTTGCTGTCTGACGGCGGCACGCTTGGCGCGCCTTGGGTCGAGGCCACCCTGACAGAACTGCGCGCGCTGCCCAACGTGCGCCTGATGCCCCGCACCACCGTCGTGGGGGCCTATGACCAAGGCACCTATGCGGCGCTAGAACGCGTGGGCCTGCACCGCCCCGCAGCCCCGCACCTGCCGCGCGAGTGTTTCTGGCGCATCGTGGCGGGCCAAGCCATTCTGGCCACCGGAGCCTTAGAGCGCCCCATTGCCTTTGAGAACAACGACCGACCTGGCATCATGCTGGCCTCGGCGGCGCTAAGCTACCTCAACCGCTTTGGCGTGGTGCCCGGCCAAAAGGTCACGCTGTTTGCCAACAACGACAACGCCCGCCACGCCGCGCGCCAGCTGATGGCCGCGGGCGTGCAAGTTGCAGCTATCCTAGACAGCCGCGCCGATGCCTCTGCCGTCGAGGATTGCCCCGTCTATCTGGGCGCTGCCGTCACCGACACGAAAGGCCGTCACGGCTTAACCCAAATATCTGGCACGCACGCGGGGGGCGATTTCAAGATCGACACCGACTGCCTGCTGATGTCGGGCGGTTGGAACCCCTTGGTCAACATCGCCTGCCACCAAAATGCCCGCCCCACTTGGCGCGAGGATATCGCAGCCTTCGTGCCGCAGGCTGGCATGGTCCCCGGCCTTCACGCCGCGGGCTCGGCCAACGGCGCATTCTCGACCCATGCAGCGCTGCGCGAGGGGGCCGATGCCGCCGTGATGGCCCTTGACGCCATGGGCCGCAGCGCCAAGGCGCCCGACCTGCCGCAGGCTGAAGACGCACCCTACCGGCTTCAGCACCTTTGGGCCGTGCCGGCCAAGGGCCGCGCTTGGCTGGATTTCGCCAATGACGTCACCGTCAAGGATGTGAAACTGGCAGCCCAAGAAGGCTACACCTCGGTCGAGCATATGAAGCGCTACACGACCCAAGGCATGGCCCCCGATCAGGGCAAGAACTCCAACGTCTCGGCCTTGGCCGTGCTGGCCGATGCCACGGGGCGCGGCATTGCCGAAACGGGCACCACCACCTTCCGTGCGCCCTTTACACCTGTATCCATCGGCGCAATGGGCGCGGGCGGGCAGGGGGCTGGCTTTGCCCCGCAACGTTTTATGACATCGGATCAAGCCTCCCGCGATCGCGGCGCGCCGATGATTGAGGCGGGGCTGTGGTATCGCCCCTCGTATTTCCCCAAGCCCGGCGAAACCACATGGCGGCAGTCTTGCGACCGTGAGGTGTTGATGGTGCGCTCGTCGGTCGGCGTGGCCGATGTGTCGACCTTGGGCAAGATTGACATCCAAGGCCCCGACGCCGCGCGCTTCTTGGATTTTGTCTACACCAACACCTTCTCCACCCTGCCCGTGGGCCGCGTGCGCTATGGCTTGATGCTGCGCGAAGATGGCTTTGTGCTGGATGACGGCACGACCGCCCGCTTGGGCGAAAACCACTACCTGATGACCACGACCACCGCCGCCGCGGGCCAAGTCATGCGGCATCTGGACTTTGTCCACCAAGCCTATTGCCCCACTTGGCAGGTGCGCTTCATCTCTGTCACCGAAAGCTGGGCGCAGTTCGCCGTCGCGGGCCCCTTGGCCAAAATGCTGCTGAACGCGCTGTTGGATGAGCGGATCGAGGATTTCCCCTTCATGACCCACGCCGAGGTGTCGGTTGAGGGCGTCAAGGCGCGGCTCTTCCGCATCTCGTTCTCGGGCGAGGAGGGCTACGAGATCGCCGTCCCGACCGCCTACGGCGAGGCCCTCTTCCGCGACCTTCTGGCCAAGGCCGAAACCTTGGGCGGCGGCGCCTACGGGATGGAGGCGCTGAATGTCATGCGCATCGAGAAGGGCTTTATCACCCACGCCGAAATTCACGGGCGGATCACCGCCTTTGACATCGGCATGGCCAAGATGGTGGCGTCGAAGAAAGACTGCATCGGCAAGGCCGCCAGCCAACGCCCCGGCCTGCACGGGCCGGAACGCGAGCAACTGGTGGGCCTGCGCCCCGTCACCAAGACCGAGATTGGCGCGGGCGCGCATCTGTTCAACCCCGCCGACAAGGTCGAACGGGTCAACGATCAGGGCTATGTCACCTCGGTCTGCTGGTCGCCCGTGTTTGAAAGCTATCTGGGCCTTGCCTTCCTCAAAGACGGCCGCGCGCGGCATGGCCAGCGGGTCCGCTTGGTGGATCATATGCGCAAAACTGATGTGCTGTGCGAGGTGACCGATCCCGTCTTCCTCGATCCGGAAGGAGCGAAACTGCGTGCCTAATCTCATCGCCAAATCCGCCCTCTTCGGGCGCGCGCCGCTGACCCTAGGGGGCACCACCTTGGCCGAGGCTCAGCTGGGCCCCATCACATCGGTTGCGGTCTTTCCGGGCAAATTGGCCAAGGTCAAGAAAGCCCTCGGCGGCTTTCCCGCGCCCAATACCGTGGCGGGCAAACTGATCTGGACGGGCCCCGAACAGGTTTTTGTTCTGGGGGATGCCCCCAATCTGGCGGGCCTTGCCGCCGTCACCGACCAATCTGGTGGCTGGGCCGCCCTGCGCCTGTCTGGCCCCCATGCCGCCGATGCCCTGATGCGCCTCTATCCGCTGGATCTGCGCGCCGCGCACTTCCCCAAAGACACCTGCGCACGCGCGCCCTTGGGCCATATGCAATCCATCCTCATCGCGGAAGAGGCGGGCTTCTTGATCTTGATCTTCCGATCTATGGCCCGCACCGCTTGGCACGAGATCGAAACCGCCCTGCAAGCCCTCACGGCCCGCGCGGCAGCCATCTGAAACCTCTGCGCCCTGCCAACGCGACCGGCGTTCAACCTTCTCTGAGGACCCGCGCGTTGCGTTCGCACGGTTAACGATTTCTTGACCTTGAGCGCGTCTAATCTCTCCGACCTAATCGGGGTAGGAATAGAATGCGGCACGAGAGCAAGTTCTCAACTTGGATCAGATCAGGCGGACACAGCCCATTCGTCTTGCCATTGACTGGCCTCGCCAATCTGGAAACCAAGTTTTCGGTCGTTCCCGACAGATTGCTTGACAGCATCATTGATGATGCACTCGTGGCAGCGGTCAGCCGACTGAACCAATACCTCCCGAGCGGAGTCTCTGTCGACATCAGCGCCGTCGATCTGACACCGATCCGTGATCAACTTCGCGCCGAGGTTGCTGCCCGTTTGACCGAAACGGGTGTGGCAGTTGACCCGAATGATCCGGTCATAACTGCGATCATTGCCCGATATGCGGAAATCTTGAACGGCTTCCTTCAGACGGAGGGCTTGCATGTCGAGCGGTATATCTGGCGAAGCCGCGACGATTCTCGCGTGCGCTCCGCCCATGCAGGCTACGACGACCAAATCTTTTTCTGGTCCACGCGCCCCAAAGGCGGTCACCCGGGCCAAGATTGGAACTGCAGATGCACCGCAGAACCCATCATTGAT
The DNA here is from genome assembly GCA_945862465.1 of Pseudorhodobacter antarcticus. Taxonomy (GTDB): domain Bacteria; phylum Pseudomonadota; class Alphaproteobacteria; order Rhodobacterales; family Rhodobacteraceae; genus Stagnihabitans; species Stagnihabitans antarcticus_A. Next base: position 9,775 of record CAMAYO010000013.1, read on the forward strand.
CCGAACGCCATCCCCGAGGGGGCCACCTGCGACATCGTAACGGGTGACCGACTGGCGACCGTGTTCCCAGATGCGGACAAGGAAAAGCTCAAGGCAATCGCACGCGAGTTGGATTTTAGGATCGTATCGGGCCAGCTCGATACGCGAGAGCGGTTGATCCATTTTCTGGCCCAGATGAAGCAGGAGGCCGGCGACGATGCGCGACTGGTCGAAAACCTGAACTACCGACCTGGCAGGATGCAGGCAATATACCGCTACTTTGAACGCCACCCGGACGAAGCAGAGCGCTATGGCAAGACGCCCGATCATCCTGCCGACCCGGTTGCCATTGCAAACCATGCCTACGCCAGTCGGAACGGAAATGGTGATGTCGACAGCGGCGATGGCTGGACCTATCGCGGTCGCGGTCTGTTACAATTGACTGGTCGCGCCAATTATCGGGCATTCACGGATTGGCATGAGAGCACTTTCGGAGGCGGAATTGGTTTTGAGGCTGATCCGGACCGTGCGGCCGAGCCCGTCTATGCTGTCCGTTCTGCGGTATACTTCTGGCTGGAACACGACCTGCCTGCGCTTGCGGATAACGGCTTGAACGCATCAGCGGTGAGAGAAATCACGATTCGCATCAATGGGAGCGACGACACGGCAAAAGAACGCATGGAAAAGATGACCGATATTCGAGATGGCGGGCAGTTCGATGGGGTTTGCCGATTCTCGGTCGCACGACCAAGGTTTGAGGACGCGCAATGAGATCGCTTTTTTCAGCGGCGTTTGGCATAGCGATTGGCTCGTCATCCGCTTTCGCAGATGACTTGAGGCACTTTCAGACACTCTTTGATGCGCATAGCGTAGAAACCCGGGAACTGGTGATCGAAGTTCATTCAACGAAGGACGACGTCCACTTTTCGATTGCCTTGCGCGACAAGGAAAGCGGACTAGAGAGAAAATACGAGTTTGAAGGAGAGGGCAGCACCGACCCTTCACCGTTCCAACTTGCGGAAAGCTATCTATGTGGCATCCCCGTCATCCTACTGACGGTAAAATACCCTTGGCAGAATGCCTTGCCGCAGTATGGCTGGCTTCTCGACACTTTCGCCTTCCGCGAAACTGACTTCGCCTTCATCGACGTGGCCTTCGGTCCATTGACCGATATCGCGCTGGCCGACGACTCAGCCTACGATCCAGCAGACCTTGAAATGCTTCCGCCGATCCGTGTGCGCTGCCTTACCGGTCAGGTTGAAAAACCCTTTGAATTCTTTCGCCAAGAAACCAAGTAAGGATCCATCGAACCCACAGAAGGTTCGACCGCAGTCGCTTCTTCACCCCCTTTCATATGTGCGCAAACATCCCACAGGGTGATGAGCGATCAGAACTCCTCCAGTGGAGGATTTCCGGCAAGACCGCCCGGCCCGTGGCCGGGCTGGGGGGGTGACTCCCCCCCCCGCGCGCTGGCCGCAAGCGCGGCGCTGGACAGATGGCCGTGAAGGCCCGATATAAGCACCATGTCCCTGCCGCCCGGTTTCTTGGATGAATTGCGCAGCCGTCTGACCCTGTCTCAGGTCGTCGGGCGCAAAGTCACGTGGGATGCGCGCAAGTCCAATATGGCCAAGGGCGACTACTGGGCGCCTTGCCCCTTCCATCAGGAAAAATCGCCCTCGTTCCACGTCGATGACCGCAAGGGGTTTTACTATTGCTTTGGCTGCCACGCCAAGGGCGACGCGCTGACCTTTGTGAAGGAAACCGAAAACCTGTCCTTTATCGAGGCGGTCGAGCTTTTGGCCCGCGAGGCTGGCATGGTCATGCCCGCCCGCGACCCGCAAGATGTGCGGCGCGCCGATACCCGCAACCAGTTGACCGATGTCATGGAAGAGGCGGTCAAGTGGTTCCGCCTGCAGCTTAAAACCTCGGCCGCAGCGGAAGCCCGCACCTACCTTGCCAAGCGCGGGTTGAGTGAGGCGGCGCAAGATCGCTGGCACCTAGGCTTTGCGCCCGACACACGGCAGGGCCTGTTTCAGGCGCTGACGCAAAAGGGCATCGCCGCCGCCCGCCTTGTCGAGGCGGGCCTGTGCATCCAGCCCGAAGACGGCACGGCCCCCTACGACCGCTTTCGCGGCCGCATCATCTTTCCCATCCGCGACGGGCGGGGCAGGGCGATTTCGCTGGGCGGTCGCGCGATGGACCCCAACGCCCGGGCCAAGTATCTGAACGGGCCAGAGACGGCCCTGTTCGACAAGGGCCGCAACCTGTTCAACATCGGCCCCGCGCGGGAGGCTGCGGGCAAGGGTCAGCCGCTTATTGTGGCTGAAGGCTACATGGATGTGATTGCCCTGTGCGAGGCGGGCTTTACCGCCGCCGTGGCCCCCTTGGGCACGGCCATCACCGAAGACCAAGTGCGTCTGATGTGGCGCGTGTCGGATGAACCGCTGATTGCCCTTGATGGCGACACGGCGGGCATCCGCGCCGCCCTTCGGTTGGTGGATCTGGCCCTGCCGCTGCTAGAGGCGGGCAAGGGCCTGCGCTTTGTGCTGCTGCCGGGCGGGCAAGACCCCGACGATCTGATCAAATCCCAAGGTGCCCCTGCTATGAAGGCGCTCTTGGATGCGGCGCAGCCAATGGTCAACCTGCTGTGGCAGCGCGAGACGGAGGGGAAGGTTTTTGATAGCCCCGAACGCAAGGCAGCCCTTGATAAAACCCTGCGCGCCCTGATTGCGCGCATCGCTGACCCGTCGATCCGCAGCCACTACACCGAAGAAATCCGCCGCCTGCGTGGCACGCTCTTTGGCCCCGCCGTCAAACCCTTCCGCCCGTGGACGCCCCGCATCAAAGGCCAGCGGGTCGAGGTTGATCCCCACCCCCTGTCGTCCACCCGCGCCTCCGCGCTGGTGCGCGGCGACGAGGCGACCGATGAAGCCCTGCGCGAGGCGGTGATCCTTGCCATCCTCATCGCCCACCCCAGCCTGATCCGCCGCTTTGAGTCTGATCTGGAACGGCTGGAGTTGACCAGCGAGGGCCACCGAAACCTGCGCGCCACGCTTCTAACCTCATCTCCCGATGACCTGCGCGCCAACCTTCAAGGCCTTGCCGCCCTTGACGATCTGATGGCGCGCCCCCATGTGCTGATTGCACCCCCCGTGCGCAATCAAAAGGACACAGACCTTGCCCTGATGTGCTTGGCCGAAGAATTCGCCAAACTCGACGCCCGCAGGGGCGCGCGGCGCGAAGTGGAGGACGCAGTCGAAGACCTGACAGGTGTGGCAGATGAAGGGCTTACGTGGCGCTTGGCCCAAGCCGCGTCGGCCCGCCACCGCGCCGATCACCCCAACCGCGACGACACAGCCGATCTGGGCGAAGACCGCAACGCCCTGTCAAATCACCTGCAAAGCCTGATTGATTCAAAAGTCTGGGAAAAGAAACGTTAGTCACACCCTGCAACTCCCCCACGATTCGGAGTATTAGTCCGAACCTGTGCCTGATTCGCTACTGATTCGTTCCCTGATTCGCATCCTTTATCGGAGTCCCCATGGCCCTCAAAGACAATGACGACGTGAAGCCCGAAGGCGACGAACAGGATGTCTCGCTTGACCTAAGCCAAGCCGCCGTCAAACGCATGATCGCCGATGCCAAAGAGCGCGGCTATATCACCTACGATCAGCTCAATTCCGTGATGCCCCCCGAACAGGTGTCGTCCGAGCAGATCGAAGACGTGATGTCGATGCTGTCGGAAATGGGCATCAACATTATTGAGAACGAAGACGGCGAAGAGGCCGAGGTTGAGGGTGGCGAACTGGTCGAAACCTCTGCCACCTCACGCGATGTGGCCGTGGTGACATCCACGACCGAGGCGCTCGACCGCACCGATGACCCCGTGCGGATGTATCTGCGCGAAATGGGCTCGGTTGAACTTTTGTCGCGCGAAGGCGAAATCGCCATCGCCAAGCGGATTGAAGCTGGCCGCAACACGATGATCCAGGGCCTGTGCGAAAGCCCCCTGACCTTTCAGGCCATCATCATCTGGCGCGACGAACTTCTGACCGAAGACATTTTGCTGCGCGATGTGATCGACCTTGAAGCCACCTTTGGCCGCAGCCTTGAGGGCGAAGAAGGCATCGTTGGCGCCGAAATTGACGGGCTGGATATTGACGGCGTCTCGGCCGCCCCGCGCCGTGCTGCGGGCGACGAACCCGAACTGGACGCTGACGGCAACCCCCTGATGGGCGCCGTGGAAGACGACGAAGACGACGAAGACGGCGTGGCCATGTCTTTGGCTGCGATGGAGGCGGCGCTCAAACCGCAGGTCTTGGAAACGTTGGACAAGATCGCCGATGACTACGGCAAGCTGGAAGAAATGCAAAACCTGCGCATGGATGCCGCCTTGAACGTAAAGACCCAGTTTTCCGCCGTAGACGAGGCGGCTTACCAACAGCTGCGCTCGGAAATCGTTAAGCTGGTCAACGAGCTGCACCTGCACAACAACCGCATCGAAGCGCTGATTGACCAGCTTTACGGCATCAACCGCAAGATCATGGTGATCAATTCCGGCATGGTGAAGCTGGCCGACGCCGCCCGCATCAACCGCCGCGAGTTCATCGACGAATACCAAGGCTACGAGCTTGATCCGACATGGGTTGACCGCATGGCCGCCAAGGCTGGCCGAGGCTGGCAGGTTCTGATCGAGAAAAGCCGCGCCGCCATCGACGATCTGCGCGGCGAGATGGCCGAAGTGGGCAAATATGTCGGCGTCGACATTTCCGAATTCCGCCGCATCGTGAACCAAGTCCAAAAGGGCGAGAAAGAGGCGCGGCAGGCCAAGAAGGAAATGGTCGAAGCCAACCTGCGTCTGGTGATCTCGATTGCCAAGAAATACACCAACCGCGGCCTGCAATTCTTGGACCTAATCCAAGAGGGCAATATCGGCCTGATGAAGGCCGTTGATAAGTTTGAATATCGCCGTGGGTATAAGTTTTCCACCTATGCCACATGGTGGATCCGTCAGGCCATCACACGTTCTATCGCCGATCAGGCCCGCACCATCCGCATTCCGGTGCATATGATCGAGACGATCAACAAACTGGTGCGCACCGGTCGGCAAATGCTGCACGAAATAGGCCGCGAACCCACGCCCGAAGAATTGGCCGCCAAGTTGCAGATGCCCTTGGAAAAGGTCCGCAAGGTGATGAAAATCGCCAAGGAACCTATTTCGTTGGAAACCCCCATCGGCGATGAAGAAGACAGCCAGCTTGGCGATTTCATCGAAGACAAAAACGCCATCCTGCCCTTGGATTCGGCCATTCAGGAAAACCTGAAAGAAACCACGACCCGCGTGCTGGCCAGCCTGACCCCCCGCGAAGAGCGCGTGCTGCGGATGCGCTTTGGCATCGGCATGAACACCGACCACACTCTGGAAGAAGTGGGCCAACAGTTCTCGGTGACGCGTGAGCGTATCCGTCAGATCGAAGCCAAGGCGCTGCGGAAGCTGAAGCACCCCAGCAGAAGCCGGAAGTTGCGCAGTTTCTTGGATCAATAATGTGCGGTGCGTGCTTGCACGCACCCTACCAACGGGGATTGAGACCGTAGGGTGCGTGCTTGCACGCACCGCCTCGCCCCCGAGCAAGGGTGCGTGAAATCACGCACCCCGCCGCACCGCACCGGCAGCGTAGGGTGGTTGCAACCAAACGCACAAGTTTGGTGGGGTGCGCCCACCCGACCTTGACACTCTGCGAGAAAACACCAACAAAAGTGTTGACTTCGAACCTAAAGTTGATATTTTGAAGCTAAGTGGTGTCACTCTTTGGCATTGGAGGATTTTTTGAACGCTATTGATTATCTCGATCAAGTAGTTTCACCTTCTTTGGAAGAGGCGCAAAACGAACCCCTTTCCATGCATCGTGTTCTCACGCTTGTTGCGGTCGTTGACGCATTTGCCGCAAGAGTTTTCCAGCATCGCAGCGACAATGGCCCTGCCGTAGATTTTCCAAAAGACATGAATAACCCTGATGATACGGCTTACCGAGAGCTACTTTCAAGAAGCAGCGAAAGCTTTAGGCTGTTCCGTGACTTGGCCAAGTCACAAAAGCACGCCAGGCTAACCCATGGTTCCCCGAAGGTCACCGGTGCCGACCAGACCAATGTAAAAAGTCTCGGCTATGGCCAGGGCGGATATGGCGAGGGGCCTTACGGGGGTGGGGAACAAATTGTGGTCACGTCAAATGACGGGACCATCAGGAACGTCATTTCGCTTTGTGAAGTGGCTTTGGATTTGTTGAAGTCTGAACTGCAGAAGTAAACGCAAGGCGCGTACTTGCGCCCTCCTCCCTTGACCACCTGTACGCAATCACGTACAATCCCCCCATGAAAACCCTCTCCTCCACCGAACTGCGCGCCAATCTTTCCGCTGTCATGGACCGCGTGAACGACGACCACGAGCCGGTCATCGTCCACCGCGCCAAGGGCAAGCCTGTGGTTATGGTCAGTCTGGAAGACTGGGCCAGCATGGATGAGACGACCTATCTTCTGTCTTCTCCGGCCAATAGGGCCGAGCTTTTGGCTTCTATCGCTGACGCCGATGCTGGCCTTGGCATCGTCAAGACGATGGAAGAGCTAGAGGCGATGGCGCAAGAGTGAACGTGCTTTTCCGACCGCGCGCGTGGAACCATCTGCTTTACTGGCAAGATGCTGATAAGGCCGTTGTTAAGAAAATCAATGGCTTGATCAAGGAATGTCAACGCCATCCCTTTGACGGCACGGGCAAGCCGGAACCGCTCAAGGGCGATCTTGCGGGGTATTGGTCACGCCGGATCGACCGTGAGCATCGCTTGGTCTATCGTGTTGTGGGAGACGACCTCGAAATCTTATCCTGCCGCTTTCACTACAGTTGATCTATAACCTGCGAGTGCCCCCCATGTCCCTCCTCTCCCGCCTCTTCGGCAAATCCGCCCCCAAGGCCCCTGACCCCATCCTGCACAAAGACTGCCGCATCTTTGCCCAGCCTGTGGCCGCTTCGGGCGGCTACCGTGTCACGGCGCGCATTGAAAAAGACCTCGCGGGCCAGACCAAGACGCATCTGTTGCAGCGCGCCGACACTTGCGCCTCGCTGCAAGAGGCCACCGACCTTTCCATCGCCAAATCCCGCCAAGCGATTGACCAGTTGGGCGACGCGCTTTTTGCCTAAGCCATAGACGCCGCGCGTCACTTGGCCTAAGGCCATGCCATGCCCCCCTTGCCGGAGCCTGCCATGACTGATCCCGATACCACCGTCACCCCGCTGACCGCCCAACGCGCCCGCGCCGCGATCCGCATCATGGGGCAGGCCCTGCAGGCGGGTGAGATGGCTGTGACCTACTCCGAACTCGCCCGCCGTTTGGGGATGTCGAAGGTGAACGGGCAGGGGCTGAACGCCTATCTGATCGAAGCCGCAGCCATTTGCGCTGAACAGGGCCTGCCCAATATTGGCGTGCTGGTCGTCTCGCAAGACAGCCTTGCTGCGGGCCAGCCGATGCCAGCGGAAGGGTCGCTGTCGAACGCCTTCTACGCCAAGACGGGCCTGAACCGCGAGGAAGTTCCCGCCGAACAGGCCCGCTTGCGTGCGGTCGATTGGGCCACAGCCTTGGCGCGTCTTGACGCCTAAGTGAGTCCGATCCGCCACAGGTTCATCTCTATATCTAGCGGGCGCATATTCCCCCTAGCCTAAAGCTGTCCTCTGCCCCTATAGTTATCCACAAGGCGCGGGCCAACCGCTTAGACGTCCCTTGGCAGGTAACAACAATAAAGGTGCAAACAAATGCGCTGCCCATTCTGCGGAAATATTGACACACAAGTGAAAGACTCTCGTCCAGCCGAAGATCACGTTTCGATCCGGCGCAGGCGCTTTTGTCAGGCCTGCGGTGGCCGCTTTACCACGTATGAGCGCGTGCAGTTGCGCGATCTGGTGGTGATCAAATCATCGGGCAAGCGCGAGGATTTTGACCGCTCCAAGCTGGAACGCTCGATCCGCATCGCTATGCAAAAGCGCCCGATTGATCCTGACCGTATTGATCAGATGATCTCAGGCATCGTGCGGCGCTTGGAAAGTCTGGGTGATACCGACATCCCATCCAAAACGATCGGCGAGATTGTGATGGAAAGCTTGGCGCGGATCGACACCGTGGCTTACGTGCGCTTTGCCAGCGTTTACAAGAACTTCCAAGCGGCGGATGATTTTGACCGCTTTGTCTCTGAACTGCGGCCAATGCCCAGCACGGATGACTGACGATGACCACATGGCCCACGCCCTGCGCCAAGGTGCGCGGGGCTTGGGTGGCACTTGGCCCAATCCGGCGGTGGGCTGCGTGATCGTGAACGGCGCTGTGGTGGGGCGCGGCTGGACGCAGCTTGGCGGCAGACCCCATGCCGAGGCTATGGCCTTGGCGCAAGCGGGCGAAGCGGCGCGGGGTGCCACGGCCTATGTCACGCTGGAACCCTGCGCGCATCACGGCAAGACCCCGCCCTGTGCACAGGCGTTGGTTGATGCGGGCGTTGCGCGGGTTGTAACCGCGCTGACCGATCCAGACCCTCGCGTGGCGGGCAGGGGCCATGCCATGCTGCGGGCCGTGGGCATTGCCGTGACCGAGGGCGTGCTGGAACAAGCCGCGCGCGATGCCAATGCGGGCTTTCTCAAACGCATCACCCAAGGCCTGCCATTGGTGACGCTGAAAATGGCTGCGACCCTAGATGGCCGCACGGCGACCCAAAGCGGCGAAAGCCGTTGGATCACCGGTCCGCAAGCCCGCCGTGCGGTGCATGCCCTGCGCCTGACCCATGACGCTGTGCTGGTGGGGGCGGGCACGGCGCGGGCGGATGATCCTGATCTGACGGTGCGCGATATGGGGGCCACCCGCCAACCCGTGCGGATCGTGATCGACGCAGCGCTGTCCCATGCCCCTGACAGCAAACTTGGCCGCAGCGCGCAGTTGTCGCCGGTTTGGCTGCTGCATGGCCCGAATGCGCCCCAAGATGCCCGCAAGGCTTGGGCCGCCACGGGCGCGCGGCTGATCGAACTCCCCGCCTCGCCCCATATCTTGCCCCGCACAGCCCTTCAGGCACTGGCTGGCGAAGGCATAACGCGCGTTTTGTGCGAAGGGGGGGCGACGCTTGCCGCGCTTTTGGTCGCAGACGATCTGGTTGACCGCGTGGTGCTGCACACCGCGGGCGCCTTGATCGGGGCCGAAGGCGCGCCTGTCTTTGGCCCCTTGCGCCTGACCCAATTGTCCAACGCCTCACGCTGGGCCCGCCAGTCTCTACGCGCGCTCGGAGGCGATGTCGAAACCATCTGGCAGCGCCTGCCTGCCTGAACCCACCCCTTGTTCGGCGGACCTACTTGCGCCATCGTGGCGCAAACGGGGGGCGCTATGCATATTATGATCCTAGGGGCTGCGGGCATGATTGGCCGCAAACTGGCGCAGTGTTTGTCCGCCGACGGCCACCGCCTGACGCTGGCCGATATGGTGCCGCCGCCCGTCTTGCCCAATGCCACAGGCCTAACCCTAGACCTAACCGCCGCCGCAGCCCCCAGCCTGATTGCGGGGCGGCCTGATGCCATCATCCACTTGGCAGCCATTGTCTCGGGCGAGGCTGAGGCCGATTTTGACAAGGGTTACGCCACCAACCTCGATTCCACCCGCGCCCTGCTGGAAGCCATTCGCGCCACGCCGGGCTATGTGCCCAAGGTGATCTTCGCCTCGTCCATCGCGGTCTTTGGCGCGCCCTTTCCGGCCAAAATCCCCGACGATTTCTTCACCACGCCGCGCACATCCTATGGCACCCAAAAAGCCATCACCGAACTGCTGATTTCCGACTATTCGCGCCGGGGCTTCATTGACGGCGTATCTATCCGCCTGCCCACCATCTGCGTGCGCCCCGGCCTGCCCAACAAAGCGGCCTCGGGCTTTTTTTCCAACATCATCCGCGAACCTTTGGCGGGTAAGCCTGCCATCCTGCCCGTCTCCGATACGGTGCGACACTGGTTCGCCAGCCCCGGCGCTGCGGTAGGCTTTTTCCGCCACGCCTTGACCTTGGACCTAACCCGCCTTGGCGACCGCCGCGCTGTGTCGATGCCCGGATTGTCGGCCACCGTGGCCGATCAGATCGAGGCGCTGCGCCGTGTGGCGGGGCAGAAGGCAGTCGATCTGATCACGCGTCAGCCGGATGAGACGATTGCAAAGATCGTCGCCACTTGGCCCAGCGACTTTGACACGGCCCGCGCCAATGCCTTGGGCTTTGTGGCCGAGGCCAGCTTTGACGACATTATCGCAGCCCACCTAAAGGACATCTGATGCCCCGCCCCACAACCCCCACAGCCTTGGTCACCGGCGGCAATCGCGGCATTGGCTACCAAATCGCCCAAGGCCTGATCGCCCAAGGCGTTGCTGTCACCATCGGCGCGCGGTCTGAAGGCGAGGGCCACACCGCAGCTGAGGCCTTGGGCTGCCGCTTTACCAAGATCGACCTGTTGAACCCCGACAGCTATTTTGACGCCTACGCCAAATCGGGCGGCTGGGATATTTTGGTCAACAATGCGGGCATCTTAAAGGATGTCTCGCTGCTGGACAAAGGGTCAGACTTTGACGAGGCGATGGAGGTGATGGTGGCAGCCCCGCTTGATCTGATCCGCCTGAACACGCCCCATTGGCGGCGCACGGGCTGGGGGCGGATTGTGAACCTGTCGTCCAGCCTTGGCGCGCATGAGCGTGGATTGCAGGGGCCGGGGGCCTATTCGGTGGCCAAGGCGTCTTTGAACGCGCTGACACGCGTTTTGGTGCGCGACCTGCCCTTGGGCGTTAAGATCAACTCTTGCGACCCGGGCTGGGTCGCCACCCGCATGGGCGGCCCGACAGCGCCTGTGAGTGTGGAAGAGGGGGCCGATACCCCGATCTGGCTGGCGCTTTTGCCCGATGATGGCCCCACAGGCGGGTTCTTTCGAAAGCGCGACGTGGCCGCGTGGTGACAGCGGGGGGCCAGCCCCCCGCACCCCCCGGGATATTTGAGCACGTATGAAAGGGGAGGGGTCAGGCTTCGACGGGAACTGAATACAGGATAAAATCTGATTTCGGGCGATAGCTGTCGTACAGTCTGCGGCCCGCATAGTTGAACTCTTGCGTCAGCCAGCGCACGTTGGTGAAGCCGTTTGATTTGGCAAAGCCAATGACATGGTCAATCATCGCCCGCCCGATGCCGCCGCCGCGCAGGTCGGGGCGCACGTAAAGGTCTGACAGGTAGACGACCTTGGCGCCGGAAAGCGAGCGGTGCATCAGTTGGTATTGGCACAGGCCCACCACTTTGCCGTCTTGCAGGGCAAGGTCGGCCCAGAAGTCTTCGGCGCTGAAAATCCACTCCCAAGTGGCCTGTTTGCCGGCTGGCGTGGTGGTGGTTTTGTAAAAGGCGGCGTAGGCGTCAAACAACTCTTCCCAGACGGCGCGGTCAGATGGCTGCAGGGGGCGGATTTCGATGTGCATGGCTCTCTCCAATTTGGCGCAACCTTTGCGCCCCAAGCGGCCAGCGTCAAGCGCTTGCGGATGGGGCCCGCCTTCGGGCATGGTCACCGCTGCATAAGGGGGCGCGCAGATGATTCCTGTCATTGGCTATAGGGGGCACAAAGTGGCCGTGTTGGGCCTTGGCCGATCCGGCCTTGCCAGTGCCGCGGCCCTGCTGGCGGGCGGGGCCGAACCGCTGGTGTGGGACGAGTCTGCTCAGGCGCGGGAAAAGGCCGAAGCTGCGGGCTATGCCCTGACCGATCTGTCGCGCGCCGCAGCCTTTGACGGCGTGGCAGCCCTGATCACCAGCCCCGGCATCCCGCATCTTTACCCCAGCCCCCACCCCATCATCGCCCGCGCGATGGAATTGGGCATTCCGGTGGATAACGACATTGGCCTGTTTTTTCGCAGCTATGCCACGCCCGAATGGGACAATTTTGAAACAGCCCCCCGCGTGATTTGCGTCACAGGGTCAAACGGCAAGTCCACCACCACGGCGCTGATCCATCACATCTTAAAGGAATGCGGCCGCCCCACCCAGATGGGCGGCAACATCGGGCGCGGCGCGCTTGACCTTGACCCCGCCACCGACGGCGAGGTGGTGGTGCTGGAACTGTCCTCTTACCAAACCGACCTTGCGCGCTGCCTGACCCCCGATGTGGCGATCTTCACCAACTTGTCGGCCGACCATCTGGATCGTCACCACGGCATGGGCGGCTATTTCGCCGCCAAGCGCCGCCTGTTTGCCGAAGGCGGACCTGACCGTGCGATTATTGGCGTGGACGAGGTTGAGGGGCGGCATCTGGCCAACCAAATGGCCGAAGGTGCCGGTGATGATCGGGTGATCCGCATCTCTTCGGGCCAGAAGCTGGACGGGTTTGGCTGGACGGTTTTCGCCCGCAAAGGGTTCCTGTCAGAATGGCGGCGCGGCAAGCAGGCGGCCTCGATCGACCTGCGCGACGTGGCGGGCCTGCCCGGCGCGCACAACCACCAAAACGCCTGCTGCGCCTATGCCGCCTGCCGCACGCTGGGCTTTTCGCCCAAGCAGATTGAAGCCGCCCTGCACAGCTTTGCAGGCCTTGCCCACCGCGCCCAAGTGATAGGCCAGCGCGGCGGAGTGCGCTTTATCAACGACAGCAAGGCCACCAATGCCGACAGCGCCGCCAAGGCACTGCAATCCTATCCCAAGATCCGCTGGATCGCGGGCGGCATGGGCAAAGAGGGGGGGATCACAGGGTTGGTGCCCTTCCTTGGGTCGGTGCAAAAAGCCTACCTTATCGGCCAATCTGCCGCCGACTTTGCCGCTGATCTGGGCGACACGCCCTTTGAGATTTGCGAAACAATGGAGCGTGCGGTTGTCGCCGCCGCCGCCGAGGCGCAAGAGGGCGAGGTGGTGCTGCTTTCCCCCGCCGCAGCCTCGTTCGACCAATACCCCAACTTTGAAAAGCGTGGCGAGGATTTCACCGCCCGCGTTCTTGCTCTGATCGGAGGCTGATATGGAAGGTTCCTGCACCTGCGGCGCTGTCACCTATAGGATGACGCACAGCTCGATCTTCACCCACTGCTGCCATTGCACATGGTGCCAGCGCGAGACGGGAAGCGCCTTTGCCCTGAACGCCATGATCGAAACCGAAAACCTTCAGGTATTGGGCGCGGTTGAGGAAGCCGTGATCCCCTCTCACTCTGGCAAGGGCCAGACCATCGCGCGGTGTCCGACTTGCAAGGTGGCGCTTTACAGCCACTATGCGGGGGCAGGGCGGCTTATGGCTTTTGTGCGCGTGGGAACCCTGAACGATCCCAGCACTTGTCCGCCCGATATCCATATCTACACCTCCACCAAACTGCCGTGGCTGGTGCTGGACCCTTCCGTCCCGATCCTGCCCGAAGGCTACGACCGCAAGGCCTATTGGCCGCAAGCCAGCCTTGACCGTCGCTTGGCGCTTTTGGCCAAACACCCCAGATAGCCCTTGCCCTTTGCCGAAATACTCTCGCCGAAGGCGAAGGCTGGCCAAGGGCGTTCGGCTTGCCTTTTGCGGCCCTGACCAACTTCCGCCCAAGGCGCAAATCTGTCTAGCCAGCCCCCTTCGTTTGGGCTACTCTCCTCCTTGATCTGGGAACAACCCAGACATATCGGCAGTCAGGCAAGCAGGCGATCTATGACAGAAATGGTTTACGGCTCCATGCCCGCACGGGTGCAAGAGCCGGTCCTTCCCCGTTGGTGGCGCACCATTGATAAGTGGACGCTGACCTCGATCTTTGTCCTCTTTGGCATCGGGATGCTCTTGGGGCTTGCGGCCTCTGTGCCGCTGGCCTCGCGCAACGGGTTGCCGCCCTTCTATTATGTGCAACGCGAAGCCGCCTTTGGCGCTGTGGCCCTGGCCACAATGTTTGGCTTTTCGCTTCTGTCGCCCAATGCGATCCGGCGCGCGGGGGTGATGGGCTTTGCCGTGGCCTTTTTGGCCTTGGTCTGCCTGCCCCTTCTAGGCACCGACTTTGGCAAGGGCGCAATACGCTGGTATTCGTTGGGCTTTGTGTCCTTCCAGCCGTCCGAGTTTCTTAAACCCGGCTTTGTCATCGTTGCCGCATGGCTGATGGCCGCCTCGACCGAGGTGGCGGGGCCACCGGGCAAGTTGATCTCGTTCGGGCTTCTTTTGGTGCTGGTGGCCTTTCTGGCCCTGCAGCCCGACTTTGGCCAAGCCATGTTGGTGATCTTTGGCTGGGGGGTGATTTACTTCGTCGCGGGCGCCCGCATGACATGGATCGCCGTGTTCTTGGGCATTATCGGCTTTTCTGGAAATTTCGCCTACCACAATTCGGAACACTTCGCCCGCCGCATCGACGGCTACCTGAACGCCGATGTCGACCCGCGCAGCCAGATTGGCTATGCCACCAACGCCATCCAAGAGGGGGGCTTCTTTGGCGTGGGCGTGGGCAATGGGCAGGTCAAGTGGACGCTGCCAGATGCCCATACAGATTTCATCATCGCGGTCGCGGCCGAGGAATATGGCCTGATCTTGGTGCTGGTGATCCTTGCCCTTTACGGCACGGTGGTGGTGCGATCACTTCTGCGCTTGACCAAAGAGCGCGATCCCTTCGTGCGATTGGCGGGCACGGGGCTGGCCTGTATCTTTGGCGTCCAAGCCATGATCAACATCGCCGTCGCCGTGCGCCTTTTGCCCGCCAAGGGCATGACGCTGCCCTTTGTCTCTTACGGCGGATCCTCTGTCATCGCTGCGGGCATCACGGTGGGCATGCTTTTGGCCCTGACCCGCAGCCGCCCGCAGGGAGAGATCAGCGACCTCTTCAAGCGGGGCGGCCGTTAACATGGCCAAGCGCCCCTATCTTTTGATCGCCGCCGGTGGCACCGGCGGCCATATGTTCCCCGCCCAAGCCTTGGCCGAGGCGATGGTGGCCAAGGGCTGGCGGGTGCGTCTGTCGACCGATCCGCGCGGCGCGCGCTATGCGGGCGGCTTTCCGGCCGAGGTGGAGCGGGTCGTCGTCTCATCTGGCACTTTCGCCCGTGGCGGCGCTGTGGCGCGGATTTTGGTGCCGTTTCAAATTGCGGGCGGGGTTTTGTCGGCCCTTGCGCGCGCGGTGTGGGACAGGCCCTCGGTCGTGGTGGGATTTGGCGGCTATCCGTCTATCCCCGCGCTGTCGGCGGCGTGGCTGTTGCAATTGCCCCGCATGATCCACGAACAAAACGGCGTCTTGGGCCGTGTGAACCAAATCTTCGCCCGCCGTGTGGCCCAAGTGGCCTGTGGCACATGGCCCACCCAGCTTCCCGCTGGTGTGGAGGGCCATCCCGTGGGCAACCCCGTGCGCCAAGCCGTGCTGGACCGCGCCGCTGCCCCCTATATGCCGCCCGGAGATTACCCGATGAGCGTGGTGGTCATCGGCGGCAGCCAAGGGGCGCGGGTGCTGTCAGATGTCGTGCCCGCAGCCCTCGCTGCGCTGCCTGCTGCGCTGAAACCCTTGCTGCGCATCGCCCATCAAGCCCGCGACGAAGACCACGCCCGCGTGGTCGCGGCTTATCAGGCGGCGGATATGACAGCCGAGGTTGCCCCATTTTTCACCGACATCCCTCGCCGCTTGGCCGAGGCGCAGTTGGTGATCTCGCGCGCGGGGGCCTCGTCGGTGGCGGATATTTCGGTGATCGGCCGCCCCGCCATTCTGATCCCCTTTGCCGCCGCCACCGCTGACCATCAAACCGCCAACGCGCGCGGCTTGGTCGAGGCGCAGGCCGCCGTTCTGTGTGCCGAAGGGGGCCTGGATGCGGCCCAACTTTCGGCTCAGATCGCCTCTATCCTCACTATGCCAGAACGCGCTGAACAGATGGCCGCCGCCGCCCATGCCCAAGGCCGCCCTGACGCC
Organism: Pseudorhodobacter antarcticus; assembly: GCA_945862465.1. Taxonomy (GTDB): domain Bacteria; phylum Pseudomonadota; class Alphaproteobacteria; order Rhodobacterales; family Rhodobacteraceae; genus Stagnihabitans; species Stagnihabitans antarcticus_A. The sequence continues at coordinate 25,650 of CAMAYO010000013.1, forward strand.
ACCATCCGCCTTGCCGCCATGGTCGAGGCTCTTGCCGGACTGAAAACATGAACGCTGCTGCGACCAAACTTCCGATGGAACTGGGGCCGATCCACTTGGTGGGCATCGGTGGCATCGGGATGTCGGGCATTGCCGAGGTTTTGATGACCTTGGGCTACCAAGTGCAGGGGTCTGATGCGCGCGCATCAAAGATCACCGACCGCTTGGTGTCCTTGGGGGCAACCTTCTTTGAGGGCCAGGCTGCCGCCAATATCGGGGCTGCTGCGGTGGTTGTGATTTCCTCGGCCATCAAAAAGGGCAATCCTGAACTGGAGGAAGCCCGCCGCCGCAAACTGCCCGTGGTGCGCAGGGCCGAGATGCTGGCCGAACTGATGCGGCTGAAATCCAACATCGCCATTGCGGGCACGCATGGCAAAACCACGACCACCACGATGGTCGCCACCCTGCTGGATAAGGGCGGCTTTGACCCCACGGTCATCAACGGCGGGGTGATCCACGCTTACGGGTCCAACGCACGGGCGGGCGCTGGCGAGTGGATGGTGGTTGAGGCTGACGAATCCGACGGCTCGTTCAACCGCCTGCCCGCCACGATTGCCATCGTCACCAACATCGACCCCGAACATATGGAGCATTGGCGCACCTTCGATGCGCTGCGCAAAGGCTTCTTCGACTTTGTGTCCAACGTGCCCTTCTACGGGCTGGCTGTCTGCTGCACCGACCACCCCGAGGTGCAAGCCTTGGTGGGCCGTGTCACGGATCGGCGCATCGTGACCTTTGGCTTTAACGCCCAAGCCGATGTGCGCGCTGTGAACCTGCGCCACGATCCGGGCCGCACGACCTTTGATGTGGTGCTGCAAGGCGAAGCGGGGGCCCCCGTGATCGAAAACTGCACCCTGCCCATGCCGGGGGATCACAACGTGTCCAACGCTTTGTCGGCCATCGCCGTGGCGCGCCATCTGGGCATGAAACGTGCCGAAATCCGCGATGCTTTGGCCAGTTTCGCCGGCGTGAACCGCCGCTTTACCACCGTGGGCACTGTGGGGGGGGTGACGATCATCGACGATTACGGCCACCATCCGGTCGAGATTGCCGCCGTTTTGAAAGCCGCCCGCCAGTCTATCGCCAAAGTGCCTGGCGCCAAGGTGATCGCCATCCACCAACCCCACCGCTACACGCGCCTTGCCAGCCTGTTTGAAGACTTCTGCACCTGCTTTAACGAGGCTGATGTGGTGTCCATCGCCGATGTCTACGCCGCAGGCGAAGACCCCATCGCAGGCGCTGCCCGCGATGACCTTGTCGCTGGCCTAATCGCCCACGGCCACCGCCATGCCGAGGCTTTGATGGGCGAAGCCGATCTGACGCGCCTCGTGCGCCAAAACGCCCGTCCGGGGGATTTGGTGGTGTGCTTGGGGGCAGGGTCAATCTCGGCTTGGGCCAACGCGCTGCCGGGGAAGTTGGGGTAAGCTGATCTTGCACCCGCTTTGCCCGCCCTATACCACCCTCTCATGACCTTGCTTCCCACCCCTCGCGGTACGCTCACCGCACAGCGGTCCTTGGCGGACCTGACTTGGCTGCGCGTGGGCGGGCCGGCGGATTATTTGTTTCAGCCTGCGGATGAGGATGATCTCGCACAGTTTCTGGCAGCACTTGACCCTTCGGTTGCGGTGTTTCCCATGGGTGTCGGCTCGAACCTCATCGTGCGCGATGGGGGTATTCGGGCTGTCGTGATCCGGCTGGGGCGGGGGTTTAATGATATTGCGGTGCAGGGTGACCGTGTGGTGGCGGGGGCTGCGGCCCTTGATGCCCATGTGGCGCGCCGCGCGGCCGAAGGCGGGTTGGACCTGACCTTTTTGCGCACCATCCCCGGCACAATTGGCGGCGCGGTGCGGATGAATGCGGGCTGCTATGGGTCTTATGTGAAGGACCATCTGATCGAGGTGCGCGCGATCACGCGGCAGGGGCAGGTCGTGACGATCCAAGCCGCTGACTTGCACCTAGCTTATCGTCAATCGACCCTCCCTGACGGCTGGGTGATCGTGCAGGCCACCTTTGCGGCCGGTGCGGGTGACCCCACCGCGCTAGAGGCCAAGATGGTCGACCAAATCGCCAAGCGAGATGCCAGCCAGCCCACCAAAGACCGCTCGGCGGGGTCAACCTTTCGCAATCCGATCGGCCATTCCTCTACCGGTCAGGCCGATGACACCCACGAGTTGAAAGCGTGGAAGGTGATCGACGATGCCGGTTTGCGCGGCGCCACCCTTGGTGGGGCGCAGATGTCGCCCAAACATTCCAACTTTTTGATCAACATTGGCCACGCCACCGCCGCCGATTTGGAAAATCTTGGTGAAGAAGTGCGAAAGAGGGTTTTGCAAAACCTACAGATCAGGTTAGAGTGGGAAATTATGCGGGTCGGCGAACCGTCCGCAGATAAATAACAATAACCGGCAAAGTCCGGATGAGGCAGTGATGGTGGGCAAGCTTGCAGGCGCAGGCTCCCGCGTGGCGGTACTGATGGGGGGGCTTTCCGCAGAACGGGAAGTGTCGCTGTCATCGGGGCACGAATGTGCCAAAGCCTTGCGGGTGGCAGGATATGACGTGGTGGCGGTTGACGCTGGCCGCGATCTTTCTGCACGTTTGCAAGACATCAAGCCCGACTGCGTGTTCAACGCGCTGCATGGCCGCTACGGCGAAGACGGCTGCGTGCAGGGTCTGCTGGAATGGCTGGAAATTCCCTATACCCATTCTGGGGTGCTGGCCTCGGCCCTTGCCATGGACAAAACCGCCACCAAGGCCGCTTACACAGCGGCGGGCCTGCCCGTCGTGGCGTCGGTTCTGGCATCGCGGGAAGATGTGGCGCAGGGTCATGTGATGGCGCCGCCCTATGTGGTCAAGCCCAACAACGAAGGCTCCTCGGTCGGGGTTTATATGGTCCGCCCGGGCGAGAATGCGCCGCGCTTGGCTGAAACCATGCCCGAAACTGTGATGGTCGAAGCCTATGCGCCGGGGCGCGAGATGACGGTGGCGGTGATGGGCGCGCGCGCCTTGGCTGTCACTGATATTCTGACCGACGGCTGGTATGACTTTGATGCCAAATACAAACCCGGTGGCAGCCGCCATGAAATCCCCGCGCGCTTGCCCGATGAAATTTCCCAGGCTTGCCTAGATTATGCCCTGCGCGCGCACCGCACTTTGGGCTGCCGTGGTCTTAGCCGCACCGACTTTCGCTGGGATGAAAGCCGGGGCTTGGCGGGGCTGATCTTGCTGGAAACCAACACGCAACCCGGGATGACGCCCACCTCGCTCGCCCCTGAACAGGCGGCCTATTGCGGCATTTCGTTCCCAGAACTGTGCGACTGGATCGTAAAGGACGCCTCATGCAATCGTTAAGCCGCGCCCTGCCGCCGCGCCGTGATCCGGCCCCATCCCGCTGGGCCTATAAGATGCAGCGCCTGTGGCTGACGCCCGCTTTCCGCGTCTTTATGCGCTTTGGCTTGCCCGTTCTGGTGGTGGCACTGGTGGTGGGGATTGTTCTGGCCAGCCAAGCACGGCGCGATGCCTTGTGGGGGATGATGACCTCGGCCAAGGACCAAGTGACCGAGCGGCCGATGTTCATGGTGAACTTGGTGTCGATTGACGGGGCCTCGCCCGAATTGGCCGATGCGGTGCGTGCAAAACTGGCGCTGCGCTTGCCACAATCGGCGCTAGAGCTTGACCTGAATGCCATCCGCGTTTCAGCGGAAAATCTGGATGCCGTGGCCCGTGCCGTGGTGCGCTTGGGAACCGGCAATGTGCTGCAAATCACCATCACCGAACGCCAGCCCGCTTGGGTCTGGCGCACCGATGCGGGGCTGATCTTGCTGGATGACACCGGCCACCGCATCGCTGGCTTGGCCGACCGCGCCGACCGCGCCGATCTGCCGCTGATCGCGGGGCAGGGGGCGGACAAAGCCATACCAGAGGCGATGGCCCTGTTGCAAACGGCCAGCCCCTTTGAAAGCCGCATCCGTGGTTTGGTGCGTGTGGGCACGCGCCGCTGGGATCTGGTGCTGGACCGCAATCAAAGCATCCTCTTGCCCGCCGAAAATCCGGTGACCGCCCTGAACGGGCTAATCGCCTTAAACGCCGCCGAAAACATCCTTGCGCGCGATTTGACATCTGTTGATCTGCGCAACCCGCAACGCCCCGTTCTTCGCCTTGCCCCGGCAGCCCTTGATGCCCTGCGCGCGGCTCATGGCATCAAAGTTCCCACGGAGTCAAAATCATGACCGACCTGTACCAATCCCAACGTGCCATGCGGAATTTGCGCAAAGCTGCCCTGCAACGGGGCATGATTGCGATTTTGGATGTGGGCACCTCGAAGATCGCCTGTCTGATCTTGCGCTTTGACGGGCTTGACGAAGCGGGCGATGTCGATGGTGTGGGGTCGATGGCGGGTCAGTCGAACTTCCGCGTCATCGGGGCGGCTACGACCCGCTCGCGCGGGGTGCGCTTTGGCGAGATCAGCGCCATGAACGAAACCGAACGCGCCATTCGCACGGCAGTGCAAGCGGCACAGAAAATGGCAAACGTGCGGGTGGATCATGTGATCGCTTGCTTCTCGGGCGGTGAACCGCGCAGCTATGGCCTTGCGGGCGAGATTGAGCTGCACGATGCCTTGGTGCACGAAAACGATGTGTCGCGCGTTCTGGCCGCCTGTGATGCCCCCGATATCGGCGAGGGGCGCGAGGTGATCCACGCCCAACCCGTAAATTTCGCGCTGGACCACCGCACAGGCCTGGCCGATCCGCGCAATCAAAGCGGCAACCGCTTGGCCTGCGATATGCATCTTTTGACGGTGGATGCCGCCGTGGTGCAAAACCTGCTTTACTGCATCAAGCGATGCGACCTTGATTTGGCGGGCATCGCCTCGTCGGCTTATGCTTCGGGGATTTCTTCGCTGGTCGAGGACGAGCGCGAGTTGGGTGCTGCGTGCATCGACATGGGCGGAGGGTCAACCGGCCTGTCGATTTTCATGAAAAAGCACATGATCTTTTCGGACTCGGTGCGCTTGGGGGGCGATCACGTCACCTCTGACATCGCGCAATGCCTGCACGTGCCCTTTGCCGTGGCCGAGCGTATCAAGACCAAACACGGCGGGGTGCATGCCACGGGCATGGACGACCGCGAGATGATCGAGATCGGTGGCGACAGTGGCGATTGGGAAAAAGATCGCCGCCAAGTCAGCCGCACCGAATTGATCGGCATCATCCGCCCGCGCGTCGAAGAGATTTTAGAGCAAGCCGCTGAACGGCTAGAGGCTGCGGGCTTCTCGCACTTGCCCAGCCAGCAGATCGTGCTGACGGGTGGGGCAAGCCAGATCCCTGGGTTGGATGGTTTGGCCAGCCGCATCCTTGGCCAGCGTGTGCGCATGGGCCGGCCCCTGCGTGTGCAGGGCCTGCCGCAAGCTGCTACGGGGCCGTCTTTTGCCTCGACTGTGGGCCTGTGTCTTTTTGCCGCCCACCCGCAAGACGAATGGTGGGATTTCGACATTCCCGCCGAACGCTATCCGGCGCGGTCGATCAAACGCGCGTTAAAATGGTTTAAGGACAACTGGTAACCCCCTATATCCTGCGCTTTAAGCGACATGGCGGGGTTGCATGAAACAAATTCACCATATTTTGTGGTGAAGATGCGGTTTTTTAGTGACGTTTCCCTGCAGAGTGTCTAGGATCGCGAACAAGTCGGCAGCTTTAGCGGCAAAAGCGGGGCGCGTCGGCACGAAAGACGATAAAGAAAAAGGCAGCGCGGGGCCGCTGCTTCTCAACAAAAAAACGGCGGGACGTGAAATGGCTTTGAACCTTACAGTCAGTGCAGAGCGCGAAGACTTGAAGCCGCGCATCACGGTGTTTGGCGTCGGTGGCGCCGGTGGCAACGCGGTCAATAACATGATCGACAAAAAGCTCGAAGGCGTCGAGTTTGTGGTTGCCAACACAGATGCGCAGGCGCTGCAGCAAAGCCGCTCGGCGCATAAGATCCAGATGGGTCTGAAAGTCACCGAAGGTTTGGGCGCAGGTGCGCGCCCCTCTGTCGGATCGGCCGCCGCCGAGGAATCTATCGAGCAGATCGTCGACCATCTGGCTGGCGCGCATATGTGCTTTATCACCGCGGGCATGGGTGGCGGCACCGGCACGGGCGCTGCCCCCATCATCGCGCAGGCTGCGCGGGAACTGGGTGTGCTGACCGTAGGTGTTGTGACTAAGCCCTTCCAGTTCGAAGGTAACAAGCGGATGCGTCAAGCCGAAGAGGGCATCGAGGCGCTGCAAAAGGTTGTCGACACCCTGATCGTGATCCCCAACCAGAACTTGTTCCGCCTTGCCAATGAGCGCACGACCTTTACCGAAGCTTTCGCCATGGCAGACGACGTGCTGTATCAAGGCGTTAAGGGTGTGACCGACCTGATGGTGCGCCCAGGTTTGATCAACCTTGACTTCGCCGACGTCCGCGCCGTGATGGACGAGATGGGCAAAGCCATGATGGGCACGGGCGAGGCCTCGGGCGATGACCGCGCCGTTCAGGCCGCAGAAAAGGCCATTGCCAACCCGCTCTTGGATGAAATCAGCCTGCATGGCGCCAAGGGTGTGCTGATCAACATCACCGGCGGCTATGACCTGACCCTGTTCGAATTGGATGAAGCCGCCAATATCATCCGCGAAAAGGTTGATCCTGACGCCAATATCATCGTGGGCTCCACCTTGGACACCACGATGGAAGGTGTGCTGCGCGTGTCGGTTGTGGCGACGGGCATCGACATCAAGAATGCCAAGGCCGAACCGCCCCACGCCCGCCGCCCGATGCACGAACCGCTCAAGCCGGCACCCGTGGTCGAGGCCCCAGCCGCCCCGGTGGCTGCAGAAGTTGAGCCGGCCCCCGTGCGCGCGCAGTTTGAACAACCGCGCAGCTTCACCCCCGAAGTGGACGAAGTGCCCGCCCCCGTTTACCGCCCCGCAGAAGAGCAGCGCGTAACCCAAGCGGCCCCAGCTCTGCCGCGTGACAATGACGCCGCCAACTTCATCGCCCCGCGTCCGCGCCCAATGGGATCGCCTTCGCCCGAAGCCATGGCGCGTTTGCAAGCCGCCGTCAGCAAGGCCCCCGCCCAACCGACAGCACGGCCCGTGGCCCCAGCGCCCAAGCCTGCCGAACGCCCGCGCTTTGGCATCGGATCTTTGATCAGCCGGATGTCTGGCGGCAGCGCCGAAGCGGCCCAACCGCAGCGCGCCCAGCCCCCCGTCACCAGCTACGACGACGAGGCAGAGCCTGCTTCGGATCAAGACAGGATGGAAATCCCAGCCTTCTTGCGCAGGCAGGCAAACTGACCCTTTTGGTCCTGTGTAACAATGCGAAAAGCCCGAACGCAAAGTTCGGGCTTTTTTCATATCTATCAACGCATTGTGTGGGTTTTTCGATTGTTACAAGACGTCACAAAGCGTGAATTGAGCTTCTGCGTTTAGGCCGCTAAACGAAGGGGATAGACGGGCAAATGCGCCCAAGACGGGCGTTTGTTTTAGAGGTGTCGGTGCAAAATACGGTGAAATCGGCGGTAAGCTTCAAGGGCACGGGCCTGCATAATGGCAAGCCGGTGCGTTTGGTTGTGCGCCCCGCTTCGGCCGATTACGGCATATGGTTCCGCCGCACTGATCTGCGCGGGGTTGACCCATTGGTTCCCGCCCGCTGGGATGCGGTGGTGGCCTCAAAACTGTGCACCCAGATCGCCAATGACGATGGCGTGCAGGTGTCTACCATCGAACATCTGATGGCGGCGCTGGCCGGTTTGGCGATCAACAATGCCCTGATCGAAATCGACGGCCCCGAAGTGCCGATCCTGGATGGCTCTGCCGCCCCTTTTGTGGCCGCAATTATGGCCAAGGGCATTCAGCCCCAATCCGCCCCCGCCCGCGCCATTCGCGTTCTGATGCCGATCGAGGTGCAAGACGGCGCAGCCCTTGCCCGCCTAGACCCCGCCGAAATGCTGGAAATTGATTTTCGAATCGACTTTGCCGATGCCAGCATTGGCCAACAATCGCGCCACCTGAACATGGCCAACGGCGCCTTTGTGCGCGAGCTGTGCGATTCGCGCACCTTCTGCCGCCAATCGGATGTGGACGCCATGCGCGCGCTTGGCTTGGCCCAAGGTGGTACGCTGGACAATGCTGTGGTGTTTGATGGCGACAAGGTGCTCTCTCCGGGTGGGTTGCGCTATGCCGATGAACCTGTGCGCCACAAGATGCTGGACGCTTTGGGCGATCTTTCCTTGGCCGGCGCGCCGCTTTTGGCCCGCTATACCGGCATTCGGGCCGGTCACGCCCTGACAAATCGGCTGCTGCACAAGCTTTTCACCACGCCGGGCGCCTTTGTCTTTGATGATTGCGATGCGTTGGCGGGCGGCAAGTTGCCCGGTGTTGGCGTGCATCGTGGGGATTTCCCGCTTTACGCCTAAGCTTGGGGCAAAAGCGGTGAAAGCCGTTTTGCGCAGCGGATTTTTATGTGTTAGGAAACCTTCAAGGATGGCAGGGCACAGGTTGTGTCTGGCCGCGATTGGTTGGGGATAGGCAAGACGATGGCAATCGCAAGATCAAGCTTACGGCGCGGTCTGGGAATTGCGCTGATTTTGGCCATGCTGGTCGCTTGCAGCCCAAAGACCAAAGATGTTGTAGATCCTTTGGCGGGTTTGACCGCCGAGCAAATCTATATGAAGGGCGAGTTGGCTTTTAATGGCAAAGGCGATGCCAAGACCAATGCCAAAAATGCTTTGGCCTATTTCCAAGATGTCGAGCGGCTTTACCCCTATACCGAATGGGCCAAGCGCGCCGTGATCATGCAGGCCTTTACCCTGCACAAACGCAAGAACTACGAAGAATCCCGTGTGGCGGCGCAACGCTACCTTGATTTTTATCCCGCTGGCGAAGATACGGCCTATGCGCATTATCTGATCGCCCTGTCCTATTACGACCAGATCGACGAAGTGGGCCGCGATCAGGGCCTAACCTTCCAAGCGCTGCAAGCCCTGCGCGTGGTGATCGAACAATATCCTGACAGCGAATATGCCAAATCGGCCATGCTCAAGTTTGACTTGGCCTTTGACCATTTGGCCGCCAAGGAAATGGAAATTGGCCGCTATTACCTGAAAAAGCGGCAATACAGCGCCGCTTTGAACCGCTTCCGCAATGTGGTGCAAGACTACCAAAACACTGCGCAAACCGCAGAAGCTTTAGAGCGGTTGGTGGAATGTTACCTTGCCCTTGGCATGCCGGACGAAGCGCAGACGGCGGGCGCTATCTTGGGCTATAACTACCAGTCAAGCCCCTTCTACCAAGACGCCTTTAATCTCTTGAAAGATCAGGGCCTTGCGCCAGAAGCCAAGGGCACGGGCTGGCTGTCAACGATCTACCGCCAGATGATCAAGGGCGAGTGGCTGTGACCCCAAAGGCCTGCGGGTGGCGTTATGCTGCGCAGCCTTGAAATCCGCGATGTGCTGATCATTGATCGGCTGGACCTGACGTTCCAGCCGGGCCTGAATGTGCTGACGGGCGAAACGGGGGCGGGCAAGTCGATCTTGCTGGATGCTTTGGGCTTTGTTCTGGGCTGGCGCGGCCGTGCCGATTTGGTGCGGATGGGGGCCGATCAGGGCGAAGTGACGGCCGTGTTTGATCTGCCCCAAGATCACGCCTCCCGCGCGGTGTTAGAGGCTGCGGGGCTTGAACCGGCTGACGAGTTGATCCTGCGCCGCATCAACAGCGCCGATGGCCGCAAAACCGCCTATATCAACGACCGCCGCGCCTCGGGAGAGGTGCTGCGCGATCTGTCGGACACGCTGGTCGAACTTCACGGCCAGCACGACGATCGGGGCCTGTTAAATCCGCGCGGCCACCGCCAATTGCTGGACAGTTTCGCAGCCCTTGATCTGTCTGGCCTGCGCGCTGCATGGCGCGCGCGCGCCGATGCCCTGCGTGATCTGTCCTTGGCCGAAACGGCCCTTGCCGCCATTCGGGCCGAAGAAGACTTTTTGCGCCACGCTGTGGCCGAGTTAAACAAGCTTGATCCCAAGGCGGGCGAGGAAGCGGCCCTGGATACCCAACGCCGCGCGATGCAAGGCGCTGCCCGCATCCGTGAAGACATCGCCCGCGCGCATCAGGTGCTGGGGCAGGGGGCGGACCCCGCCCTGCAAGACGCGCTGCGCTGGCTGGCAGGCGTGTCTGACAAGGCCGAAGGCCGGCTTGATGCGCCGCTTGCCGCGCTGGAACGTGCGATCTTCGAACTGGCCGAAGCGCAATCAGGCGTTGAAACCTGCCTTGATGCTTTGGATTTTGACGAGTCTGCCCTTGAGCGTTTGGAAGAGCGCCTGTTCGCCATCCGCGCCCTTGCCCGCAAGCACGGCGTTCTGCCCGATGATCTGGGCCCCTATGCCGATGTGCTGCGCACAAGGTTGGAAGCGCTGGATGGCGGTGAGCGTGGTTTGATCCGCTTGCGCCAAGCGGCCGCTATGGCCGAGGCCGAGTATAAAACCCGCGCCCAAGCCATGACCCAAGCGCGCCTTGCTGCGGGCCTGCGGTTGGATGCGGCGATGCAGGGCGAACTGGCCCCGCTGAAAATGGAACGCGCGGTCTTTCGCACCGACTTAACCGCGCAACAGCCCGGCCCCGATGGCCAAGACGAGGTGACCTTTACCGTCGCCACCAACCCCGGCGCGCCTGCGGGCCCCTTGAACCGCATCGCTTCGGGCGGAGAGTTGAGCCGGTTCTTGTTGGCGCTGAAAGTCTGCCTGACAGGCCAAACCCCCGGCCTGACGATGATTTTCGACGAGATTGATCGCGGCGTGGGCGGGGCCACCGCTGATGCCGTGGGCCGCCGTTTGGCGCATCTATCCCGTGAGGCGCAAGTGCTGGTTGTGACCCATTCGCCGCAGGTGGCAGCCCTTGGGGCACATCATTGGCGGGTGGAAAAGCGGGTCGAAAACGAGATGACCCTGTCGACCGTCGTGGCGCTGAACCCGCAAGCGCGGGTGGAAGAAATCGCGCGTATGCTGGCGGGCGATACGATCACCCAAGCCGCCCGCGATGCCGCCCGCGCCCTATTGGCCGGCGGCTGAGAAGGTCAGGCTGACCGCCTGCCACCCCGTGCTGCGCGCCGTCAAGACCGCCGTCAAGATAGCCCCAAAGCGCGGCATCTCTGCGCCTTGATCATCGCGCGCGCCGCTGACGACAAAGCGTTGTGTCACCACACAAGCCCCCGGCCCCAGCATCCGCAAGCGGTGCTTGCCCGTCACCAACCGCGCCGCGGCAAAGATGCCCGCAAACTCGCCGGCAAAGGCCGCCTCGGCCTCGGCCGCCGTCTCAAGCACCGCCCCTGTCAGGGTCAGCACATCGGCATCCTCGGCCAAAAAGCCCGCCAGTTCGGCGGCGTCTTGGCGGCCAAAGGCGCCAGCAAACAGCTTTGCAAACTCTTCTGGGCCGGTCATTGCGCAATCCGTTCCATCGTTGTGGCCAGATCGCCGTATCCGGTGAAGCGGCGCTCATAGGCAAGCCCCAGTCGGTTGGCACAGTCGGCGGCTTTGGCGTCTAGGGCAGGGTCGTTGGTTTGGGCCTGATAGACCAGCTTGGTGTAATTGCCAAAGTAGGTGTCGCGCAGCTGGGGGTAGCGGTCTAACCCCATCGGCTTCCAGACAAAGGCATCAAACTGGCGCACCAAAAAGTCGGTCAGATAAAAGGCTGAGATTTCGGTATCAAGATGCGTGGCAAAGGTCGCATTGCCCTCAAAGAACGAATAGCAATGCGGGCCTTCGATCATCTCGACCCCCAGTTCCGCGCATTTGGCCTGTAGCAACCCGCCCGTGCCGCAATCGGCATACAGCACAAACAGCGACTGATACTGCGCGCGGTGCTCTTGCACGGTGCGCTCTACCTCGGTGGTGATCTTTTCTGGGTAAAGGTGCAGCTTGGCGGGCAGGCATTGCACATCCATATGCTGCCAATCGTTGGCCTTGATCAGCGCCAGCACCTCATGCGCCAAAGCGCCACAGGCAATCAACAGCACCGACCCGCTTTGGCGCGGGGCAAGGCCGGTTTCGGTTAGGTCGATGTCGTTTGGCTGATCCATGCGCCCTTCTAAAGGGATGCGGGCCAAAGCCCAAGCCCAAATGAAAACCCCGGGCACTTGGCCCGGGGCTAAAGGCAATTTTCAGCGCTTAGGCTGTGGCGCGGTTATGCTTGCGCAGCATATAGGCCTTGGCAGTTTCCACAGCCACTGCGGCATCGCGGCAATAGGCATCTGCGCCAATGGCCTTGGAGAATTCTTCGTTCAAGGGCGCACCGCCCACCAGCACGATATAATCCTCGCGCATGCCCTTTTCTTTCATCGTGTCGATCACGACTTTCATATAAGGCATCGTCGTGGTCAGCAGGGCCGACATGCCCAAGATATCGGGCTTTTCGGCTTCCATCGCCTCAAGATACTTCTCGACCGAGTTGTTGATGCCAAGGTCTTTGACTTCAAAGCCTGCACCTTCCATCATCATGCCGACAAGGTTCTTGCCGATGTCATGGATATCGCCCTTGACCGTGCCAATCACCATCTTGCCCATGCGCGGAGCGCCCGTTGCAATCAGCAAGGGCTTCAGAATGGCCATGCCACCCTTCATCGCGTTTGCGGCCAGCAGCACTTCGGGCACAAACAAAATGCCATCGCGGAAGTCTGCGCCCACAATCGTCATGCCCGCGACCAAGGCTTTGGTCAGTACGTCATAAGGTGTCCATTTGCGAGCGATCAGGATGTTGACGCCTTCTTCGATCTCTTCTTTCAGACCGTCGTAGAGGTCGTCGTGCATTTGCAAGACAAGTTCATCGTCAGACAGTTCAGACAGGATGATTTCGTCGTCGTCGGCCATGCTGATGCTCCTTCACGCGTTTCTTCGTCAATGGGGCCAAAGCCCGCCCGCCACTTTTCCTTTAGCGACATGCCCCGAATGAAAGCCGACAGCAAGGGGGGATGTGGGAAGAGAATTGTAAAGGATTTTGGCTGTTTGGCCTTTGCTCTGCGTCGGCCGCGACATTTGGGGATGCGCGATTTGCGACAAGTTTGGCAAAAGCCACCCGCTAAGTTTTTATTTTGTTCTAAAATATTGCGTTGAACAGCCCCAACTTTCGCCTTGATCCTACGCTCAACCTGCGCTGCGATTTGTTCCGCGTGCCCCCCTCGCACGGCGCGCAGATGGGGTTTGATCTGTAAGGGGCAGCAAGCCCTCCCCAAGATCAGCCCCGCTTGTTGCGCCGTTCGCGCTTGGGGTCGCCCGACGTGTCGCCTGTGCCATCCTTGGCCGAGGAAAACGCCCCAAGCTGGGCCTGAATATCCTCGACCGAGGGTTTTGGCCCCTTCGCCCGTGTTTCCAAAGCGTGGCGCATGGCTTTCAGGTGTTCGGGCATCGTGCCGCAGCACCCGCCGATGATCTTGACCCCTGCATCCCGCGCCAAAACCGCATAGTCGGCCATCAATTCAGGCGTGCCGTCATAATGGATATGGCCATCGTGATACTTGGGAATGCCCGCGTTGCCCTTGGCAATGATCGGGCGGCTGGTGTTTGTCATTTCAAACCCCAGAACCGTGCGCATCAGATCGGCAGCGCCCACCCCGCAATTGGCCCCAAAGGCCAGCGGCGGATGCGCCATCTTATCGACCAGTGCTGCCATTCCAGCCGAAGTCAGGCCCATCATCGTGCGCCCTGCGGTGTCAAAGCTCATCGTGCCGCACCACGGCAAGCCCGCCATGGTCGCAGCCTCGGCGGCAGCGGCGTATTCCTCAAAGGCTGACATGGTTTCAATCCACAGCACATCCGCGCCGCCCGACTTCAGCGCCTCGGCCTGTTCGTGGAAAATCTCGACCGCTAGGGCATGGGTCATCGTGCCCATGGGTTCAAAAATCTCACCCGTGGGGCCCATTGATCCCGCCACAACCACAGGGCGGCCAGCGACATCGGCAATCTCGCGGCCAAGGCTTGCTGCCACACGGTTCAACTCGCCCACGCGCCCTTGGGCGCTGTGCAGCTTCAACCGCGCGGCATTGCCGCCGAAAGAGTTGGTCAGGAACAGGTCAGACCCGGCCTGCACCGCATTGCGATACAGGCTGCGAATATTGTCGGGCTGTTCGATGTTCCAAAACTCGGGCGGTTCGCCCGAGGACAGACCCATGTTGAACAGGTTCGTGCCCGTGGCCCCATCTGCCAAAAGCCAGTCATGCGTCGCCAGCAAGCGGGACAGAAGGTCTTGTGCCATGTGGCCCCCCAAGTCAGATCAGAGTTCGCTCATCAGTTGCGCCTTGGCTTCGGGCAGTAGGGCCACCAGTTTGGCGCGCACGGCATCGGCGCTGGAAAGGGCAGCCAAATCGTTGACAACCTTGGCCACCACATCTTCAGATCCAGCCTCTGCCATGTCCGCCATCACGACTTCCATCGCATAGGCATCGGCATCTGCGCCAGATTTGCCCAAAAGCCCAGCGGCCCACAGGCCCAAAAGCTTGTTGCGCCGCGCTTCCGCGCGAAACTGCATTTCGGAATCATGGGCAAATTTGCTTTCAAACGCATTTTCGCGGTCGTTGAACGTGGTCATGCTATGGCCCTCGGCTGCACGTTGCGGTCTGTCTCCATATGCCCTCCCCAAGGCCTTACCGCAAGGGCCCGATGGCACTTTCCGCGCCAAGAACCGTGTTGCGCCCGATCCGTCTTGCCGCAGGGCGGGCCTTGGCGTATAGCGCCCCGAAGGGGCCGGCGCCCACGGTGCCGCTTAAGGCATGCGCCGCCCTGTGGAAGGTTTCGGAGCGTTCATGGCACGGCGCAAGAAGATTTATGAAGGCAAGGCGAAGATCCTGTATGAAGGACCAGAGCCGGGCACTTTGGTGCAGTATTTCAAAGATGAAGGGGCCGCTGGCCCCACCGCAACCGAAGGCGAAAACCTCGCTCCCGAGGGCAAGGGCGTGTTGAACAACCGCCTGTCTGAATTCTTCATGTCGGGCTTGAACTCTATCGGCGTTCCAACCCATTTCATCCGCCGCATCAACATGCGCGAGCAGTTGGTGCGCGAAGTTGAAATCGTGCCGCTCGAGGTTGTCGTGCGCAACTTTGCGGCAGGCGATCTGTCAGCCCGCTTGGGCATTCCCGAAGGCACGGCCTTGCCACGCCCGATTGTGGAGTATTTCTACAAAGACCCGCGCCTGAATGCACCCTTGGTGAGTGAAGAACATATCATCGCCTTTGGCTGGGCCAGCCAGCAAGACCTAGATGATATCATAGCCCTTGCCCTGCGCGTGAATGACTTTTTGTCGGGCGTGATGCTGGGTGTGGGCATCAGGCTGGCCGATTTTCGCATCGAGGTTGGCCGTGTCTGGGAAGGCGATTTCATGCGCCTGCTTTTGGCCGATGAAATCAGCCCCGATTCTTGCCGCCTGTGGGATCTGCGCCGCCCCGAGGGGGCTGGTGGCGTGGCCGAACCAGGCCCCTTGGCCGATGTTTACACCGAACTGGCACGGCGCTTGGGGGTTTTGCCTTCCAACGTCACGCACGCACCCAAACCGACCCTGATCAACTGATCCAACCCAGGAGCCTGCCATGAAAGCCCGTGTCACCGTTATGCTCAAAACCGGCGTTCTGGATGTGCAAGGCGAGGCTGTGCGCTTTGCCTTGGGCACTTTGGGCTTTGCGGGCGTGAACGGCGTACGCCAAGGCAAGGTGATCGAATTGGATTTGGCTGAAACCGATGCTGCGGCGGCAGAAGTTGCGGTGAAAGCCATGTGTGAAAAGCTTTTGGCCAATACGGTGATCGAAAGCTACAAGGTCGAAATCCTCTAAGCCGCTTGACCTTAGCGCCGCCCTGCGCCACCCCTTAAGCCCAAAGGGGAGCCTACCATGCGCGCAGCCGTTATCCGACAGTATCGGGCCGATCTTAGCCTTGAAACCGTGCCCGATCCGGTGTGTGAGGCGGATGGCGTGGTGGTCAAAGTGCTGGCCTGCGGGATTTGTCGCAGCGATTGGCACGGCTGGGTGGGCGAACACGCCAAGGTCAAACCCGGCGCTATTCCCGGCCACGAATATTGCGGCGAGGTGGTGGAGGCTGGCCCCCTAGCCCGCTGGAAAGCGGGTGACAAAATCATCGCGCCCTTCATCCTCGCTTGCGGGGAATGCCCGGAATGTCGTTCGGGCCAAACCACCACCTGCCGCGCCCAGCGCGTGCCGGGCTTTGGCGAACCGGGGGCTTACGCGGAATATGTTTCCGTTCCCCACGCCCATAACCTGACGCGCTTGCCCGATTTTCTAACCCCCGCGCTAGCAGCGGGCCTAGGCTGCCGTGTCACCACCGCCTACCACGCCCTAACCGGTCGGGCGGGGTTGCAGGCGGGTGAGTGGCTGGCCATCCACGGCACCGGCGGCATTGGCCTTTCGGCCCTGCTGATCGGCAAAGCCCTTGGCGCGCGGATTGTGGCCGTCGATGTTGTGCCCGCACGCCTGACCCATGCCCTGTCTTTGGGGGCCGAACACGTGATCAACGCTGCCGAAGGCGACACTGCCGCGCGCATCCGTGAAGTGACAGGCGGCGGGGCCCACGTGTCTATCGAAGCCTTGGGGATCGAGGCCACCGCCAACGCATCCATCGAATGCCTGCGCCCCTTGGGGCGGCATGTGCAGGTGGGCTTGCCCACGGGGCACACGGCCACGATGCAGATCAATATGAACGCCGTTTACATGAAGCAACTGGCGCTGTTTGGCACGCGCGGAATGCCCGCTTGGCGCTATCCATCCCTGCTGTCGCTGATCGAAACCGGTCGTGTCGATGTGCGCCCGATTGTTGCGCGCCATGTGGCACTGTCTCAAGCGACCACAGAGCTGCGCGCGTTTGACGCACCCATGCCCCCCGGTGTGGCCGTGATCACTGATCTTTTGGGCTGACTTAGCGCGCCTTGGGCGCTTGCCCCTTGGTCAGGTCATAAAACCCGTCGCCCGTAACCTTGGCCCAGTCCGATGCGCTGCCATCGGGCCAAATCACCCGCACTTCGGCTTGCGGGTCAGCCCCAAGGCCAAAGTGCCACCAGCCCAACTGCCCACCCGCATGGCCGCCGCCGGACGTGATCTCGCGCCGCTGCACCCGCTCGCCTTGGCGCAGCTCAATCCAAGCGCCAATCGCATCGCGGTTGGGCCCGTCTTGATGCAGCGCCAGTTGCAGCCAGTGGCCTTGGCTGGCGCCTTCATTGCGCCAAACCTCAGCACCGGCGTTGCGGTTGACCACCACGATGTCCAACTGCCCATCGCCGTTCAAATCGACCACCGAAGCGCCCCGCGCTTGGGCAAAGCTTGCGATCCCCGCCTTATCCCCCGCCTCGGCAAATGTGCCGTCGCCCAAGCCCAACAGCAGGTTGTTGGGGTCTTTCATCGCGAAATCTGGCATGGCCGACACATTGCCCTTGGCCACAAACAAATCCTGCACCCCGTCGTTGTTCACATCCTGAAACTCGGCGTGCCATCCGGTCGAGGGGCGAAAATCGCCGCCGGTATAGGGCCGCTGCGCTATCGCATGGCTGGCAAAGGCGATGTCTTTGAACGTGGCTTTGTCAGGCCCTGCTGCCAGCACCTGCAACTTGCTGTCTGACATCGAGGTCAGGAAGTAATCGGGAAAGCCATCACCATTCACATCGGTGCTGGCAATGCCCATGCCCCAGATTTTCAAGGGCTTCCAGCCTTCGTCCGCCGTATAAAGTGAGGGCGCTTGGTTGGGCTTTATGTGCCACATCTGCTCACTTCCGCCCTTGTAATACTCGCGGTCGTTTGACACCCGCAAGGCCGGCGTACCAGAGCGGTTCCAGTCGGTGAACAGCATCGACAGGCTGCAAAAGCTTGGTTTCAGGTCTAGAGGAGCGGCAAAACCTTGGGCTTTGGGGCGATACAGCGCATTGGGCGTGCACGATCCCCAAGGAAAAGCCTCCTGCGTCAGGTCGGTGTAGGTGCCAATGGCCAAGGTGGGCCAGTCTTGCCCCTTCTCCCAAGTCGCGGCAAAGGCGGTTGACCACAGGTTGCGCCCGTCAAAGCCCCAAGCTTCGTTGGCGCGGGTGAACTGGCACTGGCCCAAGCCGCGCATGACGACATCTTCGCCCGACCGCAGCAGCACAAGGTCAAGGATGCCGTCGCTGTCGATATCCAGCGGATAGGCCCCCGTCACGCGGTCAAGCTCAACGCCAGCGGTCAAAGCGGTGAACTTCAACGCCCCGCCCGTCAGGCTGTCATTGCGATATAAAGTGGCCTTTTGCGTGCCCCCCGCCAGAAGCAATTCCGGCTTGCCATCGCCCGAACAGTCAAAGGCCGCAACCCCGCCGCCGGTCATAAACTCCCAATCGCCGGCATAGACGCTTGAAATGCCAGCACTGGCGGTTTCGTTGGCATAGCGTGGAATGTTGACATCGGCGAAGGCGGGAGAGGCCAGCAAGGCCAAAGCAAACCAGCGCATCCTAAGCCCTCGTCTTCAAAGCAATGGCATAGGCCGCAATGCAGCGCCCCTGATCTTGGCCGTGTTTGATGGCGGGCATAAAGTGAATGCCGCCGTAAAGCCGCGATATTGCAGCCTCATCCGCCGCGGCCCAGAAGCTGGCAAAGCTGCGGGTTGGCACGCCGTCCGGGGTGGGGCTTTCATCGGTGAAGCTGTACCCTTCGCCAAACAGTGCCGTCAAAACCGCCGCCGCCGCCGCCGATTGGGTGGAATGGCCCGAAGGGTATTCGGGGAAGGGCGGGGTGATCAGCAAAGGCTCCCATTTGGGATCGATCACCTGTTTGATATAGCTGATCGGGCGGACCAGATCGTATTGGTATTTCGCCGCCCAGCACCCAATGAAGGCATCCGCCATAGCCACACCCATCCGCGCCAAGGCTTCGACTTGCGCTGTCAGGTCCAGCCCCTTTTCAACCGCCACCTGCGTCATAATGGCGATCCAATGGCCGGGCGGGGTGTAAGACAGCATGGCATCATCCGACCAAAACCGCGCGATTTGCTTTTGTTCGTCGGTTAGGG
>CAMAYO010000014.1 GCA_945862465.1 Pseudorhodobacter antarcticus
ATGTCCTTGTTGCGGCGGTGGAACCGGGGGCTGTCTGCCCCCGGACCCCCGAGGATATTTGAACACGAATGAAAGGGTCAGACGAATTCTAAGATGATGTCGTCAACCTTCAGCGAGGCGCCTGGGGCTGCCTTGATCGCTTTGACCACGCCCGCACGTGTGGCTTTGAGGATGTTTTCCATCTTCATTGCCTCAACCGTGGCAAGAGTTTGGCCTTCTTGCACCTCATCCCCCACAGCCACAACCAGGGTGACAAGCAAGCCGGGCATGGGGCAAAGAAGGAATTTCGACGTATCGGGCGGACTCTTTTCCAGCATATGCTGTGAGAGTTCTGCCGCGCGGGGCGAGCGGACCAGAACTTTAAGATCCGCGCCGCGCAAACGCAGGCGGAAGCCCATGGGAATTTTGCCAACTTTCATCACCAGCGGTTGGCCATCCACCATCAGACGCGCCAAGGCTTGGCCCGGTTGCCAATCAGAGGTGACGCGCAGTTGTGTGGCGTCGGCGAAGGTGATGGTCGACCCATGATGGTCGGCCGCAATCGTCAAGGCGATGCGTTCGCCTTGCAGATCGACCATCCAATCATCGCCGACCTTGCGTTTGTGATTGTCCATGGTGCCAGAAATGCGCGTGCGGCGAATTTCGGCGACACGGTTCATCGCAGCAACTGCGGCAGCGACGCGGCGCAGCAGGTCGGGGCTTAGCGCGGCCCCTTTGAAGCCTTCAGGGTATTCTTCGGCGATAAAGGCCGTAGTGATATTGCCAGAGGTGAAACGCGGGTGATCCATCACGGCGGCGACAAAGGGCAGGTTGTGACCGATGCCTTCGACCTCGAACGTATCCAGCGCCAGACGCATTTCTTCAATCGCAGCCGAGCGGGTCGGGGCCCAAGTGCACAGCTTGGCAATCATCGGATCGTAATACATCGAAATCTCGCCGCCCTCAAAGACGCCCGTATCATTGCGCACGATGCCACCGCGTTCGGTGGCACCTTCAACAGGGGGGCGATAGCGGGTGAGACGACCAATAGAGGGGAGAAATTTGCGGTAAGGGTCTTCGGCGTAAAGACGGCTTTCCATCGCCCAGCCGTTGATTTTGATATCTGCTTGGGCGAAGGGCAGCTTTTGCCCATCCGCCACACGGATCATCTGTTCGACCAGATCAATCCCCGTGATAAGTTCCGTCACCGGGTGTTCCACCTGCAACCGAGTGTTCATTTCCAAGAAGTAGAAGTTACGGGCGCCATCCACAATGAACTCCACCGTGCCAGCCGAGGTATAGCCCACAGCGCGCGCCAAGGCGCAGGCCTGTTCGCCCATGGCCTTGCGGGTGGCGGCATCAAGGAAGGGTGAGGGCGCTTCTTCGATCACTTTTTGATTGCGCCGCTGGATCGAACATTCGCGTTCGTGCAGGTAGACGGTGTTGCCGTGTTGGTCGGCCAGAACCTGAATTTCGATGTGGCGGGGTTGGGTAACGAACTTTTCAATGAAAATGCGGTCATCGCCAAAGGAAGCCGCAGCTTCGTTCTTGGAAGACTGAAAGCCCTCGCGCGCCTCGTCTGCATCCCATGCAATGCGCATGCCTTTGCCACCACCGCCAGCCGAAGCCTTGATCATCACGGGATAGCCAATTTCGCCCGAGATTTTCACAGCTTCGTCAGCATCTGCGATGATGCCCATATAACCCGGCACCGTGGAGACCCCCGCAGCTTGGGCGATCTTCTTTGAAGTGATTTTGTCACCCATCTGTTCGATGGCCGAAGAGGGCGGGCCGATGAAGACCACGCCTTCGGCTTCCAAAGCCGCCGCAAAAGCGCGGTTTTCGGATAGGAAGCCGTAGCCGGGGTGAACGGCTTGGGCGCCGGTGGCGCGCACAGCTTCTAGGATCTTATCGATCACGATATAGCTTTGGGCCGCAGCGGCGGGGCCGATGTGATAGGCCTCATCCGCCATTTTCACGTGCAAGGCGTTGCGGTCAGCGTCGGAATAGACGGCCACGGTCTTGATGCCCATCTTGCGGGCAGTCTTGATCACGCGGCAGGCAATCTCGCCGCGGTTGGCGATCAGGATCTTGGTGAACATGGGTATTCCTTCGCAATAGGGCTGTCCGCTGGCGCGGTCGCAAGACGAGTGTTCAGACGGGGCACGCGCATCTTAATCCTCCCAATCCTCGTCGCCACCGCCCAAGGCATCGGGGGCGTCTTCGGCGAAGACTTCAGGATAAGACGACCGCGCACGCGCAGCATCGATTTTCAGCAGAGCGTCGTAAGAGGCGGGGTTGAACGGGTCTTCAGCGGGCACAACTTCGCGGCCAAAGAGCCACGACAAGCGGCCCGCATCCAGATTGCCACGTTCAAAGGGTTCCTCACCAAAATACTGCCATAGGGCCGCCATAAAGCCCGCATCGGCCATACGGTCCACATGTTTGCGGTCGCGGAAGCGTTCGCGCTTGGTGATCTTTGTCGCACCCTCTTTCATGTTGGCGCGCCGGATGACAAATTGAAAATCAGACCCCGGCAGACGCCCAGGAAAGCCGCGGTGTTTCAGCATAGGCTAGACTTTCTTAAAGGGTGCGCGCGCGACATTCAGAACATCTCCCATTGGCAAGCGCCATCTTCGATCTTGTAAGAATTGAAGAATTGCGTGGCTTCGGGATCATCTTCCCCCAAGGGCACATCGCGGTCAGACAGCGAGATGATGATTTCGATGGGCTTTAGATCGTCCGCAGGTAGGTTCTTAATCACATAGGTGTTGCACAGATGGTCCATATCACTGCCAGCGGTGTCGGCGTCAATGCTGCCCCCCTCCCGTGCTATGGCTGGGGCCAAAAAGCGAAAGCGCAGCGCGGGGCCATTGTTGCCCGGAACGTTTGACACCGCTTCCAGCAAGGTCACAGCTTGCCCCGAGGGCACGTTGATAGGCTCGCTCGCCCAAAGGGGCAGCGGCAGCAATATACCAAGCAGGGCGGGCCAACGCGGCATGGGGCTCATGTGTAAAGAGGGCATCAAAGCGGGATATTGTCGTGTTTTTTCCAAGGATTGGATTGCTTCTTGCCCCGCAGAGAGGCAAAGGCCCGCGCCACACGCTTGCGGGTGGATTGCGGGTGGATCACCTCGTCGATGAAGCCTTTTTCGGCGGCGACAAAAGGGTTGGCAAAGCGGGTTTCATAGTCTTTCACGCGGGCGGCGATCTTTTCTTTATCGCCCAGTTCGGACCGATACAGAATTTCGACAGCGCCCTTGGCCCCCATCACGGCAATCTCTGCCGTAGGCCAAGCATAGTTGAAATCACCGCGCAGGTGCTTGGAGGCCATCACATCATAGGCCCCGCCATAGGCCTTGCGGGTGATCACTGTCACCTTGGGCACCGTTGCCTCGCCATAAGCAAACAGCAGTTTGGCCCCGTGCTTGATCACCCCGCCCAATTCCTGCGCCACACCTGGCAGAAAGCCTGGCACATCAACCAAGGTCAGGATCGGAATTTCAAAGGCATCGCAAAACCGCACAAACCGCGCCGCTTTGCGCGAGGCATCAATATCCAAGCACCCTGCCAGAACCATCGGCTGGTTGGCCACCACGCCCACGCTTTGGCCTTCAATGCGCACAAAACCTGTGATGATGTTGGCGGCATAATCGCGCTGAATTTCGAAAAAATCACCCTCGTCGGCAACTTTTTGGATCAGTTCCTTCATATCATAAGGCTGGTTTGGGTTGTCGGGGATCAGCGTATCAAGGCTCGCTTCCAACCGCGCTGGGTCGTCGAAAAACGGGCGGACGGGCGCTTTTTCGCGGTTGTTCAACGGCAAAAAGTCAAACAATCGGCGTGCTTCGGCCAGCATTTCGATGTCATTCTCATAAGCCCCATCAGCGACCGAGGATTTCTTGGTATGGGTTGATGCACCGCCCAATTCTTCGGCCGACACCACTTCGTTGGTCACGGTCTTGACCACATCGGGGCCAGTCACAAACATGTAAGAACTGTCTTTGACCATAAAGATAAAGTCCGTCATCGCGGGCGAATAGACCGCACCGCCTGCGCACGGCCCCATGATCAAGCTGATCTGCGGCACGACGCCCGAAGCCATGATGTTGCGCTGAAACACCTCGGCGTAACCCGCCAGGGAAGCCACACCTTCTTGAATCCGCGCGCCGCCGGAATCGTTGATGCCAATCACCGGCGCGCCATTTTGAATGGCCATGTCCATGATCTTGCAGATTTTCTGCGCATGTGTTTCAGACAGTGACCCGCCAAAGACTGTGAAGTCTTGGCTGAACACATAGACCATGCGGCCGTTAATCGTGCCCCAGCCTGTAACCACGCCGTCCCCTGCGGGACGCTCGGCCTCCATGCCGAAATCGGTGCAGCGGTGCGCCACGAACATATCGAATTCTTCAAACGAGCCTTCGTCCATCAAGAGTTCAACCCGCTCACGCGCGGTCAGCTTGCCTTTGCCATGCTGCGCCTCGACCCGCCGTTGACCGCCACCCTCGCGGGCCGCCTGCCGCCGCGTTTCCAGTTCCAGCATTACATCCATGGCACGGGTCCTTTGCATTCGTGACGCCCGTATGACAGGCTTTGTGCGCGCAACATAGATGTGCCGCGCCGCAGCGGAAAGCAAAAATGTTGCGCGGAGCCGCAATAAAATGACTTTAACGGCCCAAACTCACAGAGGTCAGACCCCGCTGCCCCTGCCCCTTAAGAAGTTTATGCGCTAACACTTCAACAAAATCGCTGAGGGTTCCATGTCGTTTGTGCCAACGCCTGTCATTACCATTCTTCTGCTTATAGCATCGAACGTCTTTATGACCTTTGCTTGGTACGGCCACCTGCGGTTCAAAGCCGCTCCGCTGGTCATTGTAATCGCGGTCAGTTGGGGAATCGCCTTCTTTGAATATGTGTTGCAAGTGCCAGCCAACCGGATCGGCTATGGCTATTTCAGCGCAGCCCAACTCAAAACCATTCAAGAGGTGATCACCCTGATCACATTCGCCGTCTTTTCGACCCTTTACCTGAAAGAGCCGATTGGATGGAACCACGCCATAGGCTTTGGCTTGATCGCGCTTGGCGCTTACTTCATCTTTCGCAAATGGTAAGCCCCTTGGCAGACAGCGTTTTCCTGAACCGGAAAACCCCACCCCGCTTGCTGACCCTGACCTTGCTGACAGGTCTTTCGGCGCTGACTTTGAATTTGATGCTGCCGTCTTTGCCGCAGATGGCGCTTTATTTCGACGTGCCCTATGGCCTGATGCAACTGGCCGTGTCGCTGTATCTGGCGCTATCGGCAGTGGTGCAGGTGGTGATCGGGCCGATCAGCGACCGGTTTGGCCGCAGGCAGGTGGTTCTGGGCGCTTTGGCGGTGTTTTTGCTGGCAACCCTAGGCACGCTGCTTGCCCCGAACGCCACAGTGTTCTTGGCCTTTCGCATGCTGCAAGCCGTGGTGACGGCGGGCATGGTCCTTAGCCGCGCCGTGGTGCGCGATATGGTCGAGGGGCCACGGGCCGCTTCGATGATCGGCTACGTCACCATGGGGATGAGTTTGGTTCCCATGATCGGCCCGGTTCTGGGCGGCACGCTGGAAGAGGCGTTTGGCTGGCAATCCACTTTTGTTATGCTGCTGGTCTTGGGGTTGGTGGTCACGGCCCTGACTTGGGCCGATATGGGCGAAACCGCCGCCACGGCGCAGCGCAGTTTTGCTCAGCAAATCCGGCTCTACCCCGCCCTTTTGGGCGCAGGGAGGTTCTGGGCTTATTGTGGGGTGGCCACCTTTGCCTCGGGCTGTTTTTATGCCTTTTTGGGCGGCGCCCCCTATGTGGGGGCCAAGGTTTTTGGGCTGCAACCTTCGGCCATTGGGTTGGCCTTTGCCCTGCCTGCCATGGGCTATGCGGCAGGCAACTTTTTGGCAGGGCGCTTTTCGGTGCGCTTTGGGATGAACCCGATGATTGTGGCGGGTACGATGATCACCACCTGTGGTATGGCGCTTTTGGCGCTGGTGACATGGATGGGGCTGTCAGGGCCCTTTGCCTTCTTCGGCGCAATGGTGGCTTTGGGCGTGGGCAATGGCATGGCGCTGCCTAATGCCAATGCTGGAATGCTATCTGTGCGGCCCGAGCTTGCCGGCACGGCCTCGGGCCTTGGTGGGGCGATTGTGATTGGCGGCGGGGCGGCATTGTCGGCCCTTGCCGTCGCAGCCCTGCCCCCAGGGTCAGGAGAGATGCCGCTGATCGGTTTGATGCTGGGGTGCTCGATCGTATCGACTTTGTCGATTGCCCCCCTTTTGTGGCGCGCGAAAAGCTTGTAATTTTGCGGTTCTGCGATAGCGATGACCTATTTTTATTGGATGAAAAATGAAACTCAGCGGCTCTATTCCTTCAACCTGTTCACCTGAAAACCTGCTGCAGCTCTTGGGCGACTCGATCACGCTGGGCAAAATCGCACCCGAAGGGTTTGTGTTCGCCGAAAACCGCGCGGACACGGTTCCTTTCACCTTTCGGCGCAGGATTGGGGTGATTGTGCTTAATCTTGCGGGGCAAATGACCCTGCTTCTGACAGCAGACAAAACATCTGGCCATATCGACATTCAGGCCGATCACCGCATCGGCGGCGGCGTATCGATCGGGCTGGATATTGTCCAGCAGACCGAGCCAGATCGCAGCCCAATCTTGGCTTGGACAGGCTTGATGACAGCGCGGGGCCTTACAGCACGGATCGTAAAAGACCGCGCCGCCGAAGCTGATAAGATCGTGCGAACACTGTTTGAACGCTTGGCTGCCCAAGCGGCAAACTAGCGCTGCGCCGTGCGCCAGTTGGGGTTGATCCATGGCTGCTGATTAGACCGCGCCAGCATCCCTTTGCCCAAGATATGATCCGCTGCCTTTTCGCCCGTCATAATGGACGGCCCATTCAGGTTGCCATTGGTGACCTGCGGGAAGATCGAACTGTCGACCACGCGCAAGCCTTCCACCCCGATCACCCGCAATTCCGGATCAACCACCGCCATCAGATCATCGCGCCGCCCCATGCGCGACGTGCCGCAGGGGTGATAGGCACTTTCCACATGGGCGCGGATGAACTCGTTCAGATCATCGTCCGATTGCACCGCAGAGCCGGGCTGGATTTCTGACTTCACAAAGGGCTTGAACGCCTCTTGCGCGAAAATCTCGCGGGTCAGGCGAATGGCGGTGCGGAAATCTTGCCAATCTGACGGGTCGGACATGTAGTTGAACACAATCTTGGGCGGCGCAAGCGGGTCAGCCGAACGCAACGTCACCGCCCCGCGCGAGCGTGACCGCATCGGGCCCGTATGCACCTGAAACCCATGCCCATGGGCCGAGGCTTTGCCATCATAGCGCACAGCGATGGGCAGGAAATGATATTGAATGTCTGGATATTCAATCCCCGCCTTTGAGCGGATAAATCCGCAGCTTTCAAACTGATTGGAAGCCCCAAGCCCTTTGCCTGTCAACATCCACTGCGCGCCAATCAGCGCCTTGCCCCACAGGTTCCAGTATTTATAGAGCGTGATGGGCTGGCTGGCGGCGAATTGCAGGTACAGTTCCAAATGGTCCTGCAAATTCGCCCCCACACCGGGGCGGTCGGCGACCATAGGTATCCCCATTTCGGCCAGGTGGGCTGCGGGGCCAATGCCCGAATGCATCAGGATTTTCGGCGTATTGATCACCGATGCCGCCACAATCACCTCGCGCGCGGCGCGGATCACTTCGACCTTGTCGCCCCGTTGCAGTTCAACCCCAACTGCGCGGCCATCTTCGATCACCACTTTGCGCGCCAAACCGTGGTAGAGCTGCACATTGCCTTGTTTTAACGCTGGTTTTAGATAGGCGTTGGCCGCAGACCAGCGCCGCCCTTTCCAGATCGTCGCCTCCATCGCGCCAAAGCCTTCTTGGGCCTCACCGTTGTAATCGGCGGTGGTGTTGTAGCCCGCCTGACCGCCCGCTTTCACAAAGGCGTCAAACAGCGGGTTGTTGCGGGGACCACGGGTGATGTGCAGCGGGCCATCGGTGCCGCGAAAATCTGACGGCGCACCATCTTCGCCGTGCCAGTTTTCCATGCGTTTAAAATAGGGCAGCACATCAGCATAGGCCCAGCCCTGCGCGCCCATGTCCTCCCATGTGTCATAGTCACGGGCATGGCCGCGCACATAGACCATACCATTGATGCTAGACGATCCGCCCACCACCCGCCCGCGCGGCGTGGCCAAAACCCGCCCGCCCAAATGCAGTTCAGGTTCAGAATGAAAGCCCCAATCATAGCGCGGCATATTCATCGGATAAGACAATGCCGCAGGCATCTGGATCAAAGGGCCCGCATCGGTGCCACCCGCTTCAATCACAATCACACGCATCCCCGCCTGCCCCAAGCGGTAAGCCAAAGCCGACCCTGCCGAGCCGGAACCGATGATCACATAATCTGCCTGCATCTTTTATCGCCCCCTGCGGTGCGCCTCTTCTGTCGCTGGGTCAAAGTGACCCTATTTCATGGTTTGAAGCGGTTCAGCGCCAAGATGCGCCGCCAAGTAATCGCGCGCCATGGCTGCCGCTGCAGCGCCATCAGGCGCACCTGGGCGCAGAACTTGGCGCAGATACAGCCCGTCGATCAGCGCGCCCAAGCCTTCGGCAATCGTTTCCGCCCGGGCACCAGCCAAGGGGCGCAAGCCCACCAGCAGGTTCGATTTCAGCCGTCGCTGATAGACCGCGACCAGACGCTTGGCTTGCGGCACAGTTTGCGCCAAAACCCAAAAGTTCAGCCAAGCCCCCACTGCCTCGCGCCGGAAATTGGCGGGACTGAAGGAGGCGACCACAATCGCCTCAATCCGATCCATCGGGGTTTGCGCCACGCTTAAAGCCCCGCGCACTTCAGCCCCGTAAATCGTCATCACGTGGCGCATTGCGGCCAAAAACATGTCTTCTTTGGACCCAAAGTAGTGATGCGCCAAAGCGCTGGACATCCCCGCGCGCTTGGCAATCTGGCTGACCGTCACGTCTAAAGAGCCCGTCCGCCCGATCTCAGAGATCGTGGCTTTGACGAGCGCGTCTTTGCGTATAGGCTCCATTCCAAGCTTCGGCATGCTGTCCTTAAGGGGGGTTGTGAAAAACACTTGCTTTTTGCAGCTAGCTTGAAGTTTATTGACTCGTCAATCAACAAAAAACGGGGAGCCCCTATGACCTTCAAATCCACACTGCTTGCCACCGCCGTGGCGTTTGCCTTCACGGGCTCTGCCTTTGCGGCGGGCTGCGATAAGGTAACTTTTTCTGACGTTGGCTGGACGGACATCACCGCCACCACCGCCGTATCCAGCCTGATTTTGCAAGCCTTGGGCTATGAAACCGCAACGCAAGTTCTGTCCGTTCCCGTGACCTATGAAGGACTCGCCTCGGGCGATGTCGATGTGTTCTTGGGCAACTGGATGCCCACGATGGCGTCAAACATCCAACCCTATCTGGATGCCAAAACCGTCGAATCGCTGACCGCCAACTTGGAAGGGGCCAAATACACCTTGGCCACCAACGAAGCGGGCGCTGCCCTTGGGATCAAAGATTTTGCCGATATCGCAGCCCATGCCGCCGATCTGGATGGCAAGATTTACGGGATCGAAGCTGGCAATGACGGCAATAAGCTGATCCTCGACATGATCGAAGCCAACGCCTTTGGCCTGAAAGATGCAGGCGTCGAGCTGATCGAAAGCTCGGAACAAGGGATGCTGGCCCAAGTCGCCAAAGAAGATCAGGCACAAAAAGCAATCATCTTCTTGGGCTGGGAACCCCACCCGATGAACGCCAATTTCAAGATGACCTATCTGACGGGCGGCGATGATTTCTTTGGCCCCAATCTGGGCGGTGCAACTGTCTACACCAACACCCGCGCGGGCTATGCGACCGAATGCCCCAACACGGGTAAGTTCCTGTCCAACCTCGTCTTCTCGCTTGCAATGGAGAATGAGATCATGGGCGCAATCTTGAACGACGGCACCGATCCGGCTGTTGCGGCCAAAACTTGGCTGGCGGCAAACCCCGATGCCATCACGCCTTGGCTGGCCGGCGTCACCACCAAAGACGGTGGCGACGCGGTGGCTGCTGTGACAGCAGCGCTGAAGTAAGACTTGAAGGCCCCAGATCAATTCTGGGGCCTTTTTCTATAAAGGAACGTGCGGCATGGATTGGCTGACAGGCACAAAGATCCCCGTGGGATCAGGGGCGAATGTGGTTTTCGTCTGGATGAAAACCCATCTGACGGCTGTCTTTGATGCCATTTCGTGGGCACTAGAGGGGCTGATTGCGGGCTTCTTGTGGCTGCTACAAGCGCCCAACCCCTTGGTTTTGATTGCGGTTTTCGTAGCTCTTGCTTGGGTCTTGCAGCGCAATTGGAAGATCTGTGTCGGCGTGGCGCTGGGGTTCTTGTTTGTGGTGAACCAAGGCTATTGGAAAGAAACCACCGAAAGCCTGACGCTTATCTTGTCATCTTGCGCTGTCTGCATGGCGATTGGTGTGCCCGTTGGCATCGCCTGCGCGCACAATGCGCGCCTCAACGCCGCTATTTCGCCTGTGTTAGACCTGATGCAAACCCTGCCGACTTTTGTTTACCTGATCCCCGCCATCATCTTTTTCGGCATCGGCATGGTGCCCGGCCTGATTGCGACAGTGATTTTCGTTCTGCCCGCCCCGATCCGCCTGACCGAACTGGGCGTCGCATCAACCCCCACAGCCCTTTTGGAAGCGGCCACCGCCTTTGGTGCCACCCCGCGCCAACGCCTGTGGAAGGTGGAACTGCCTTGGGCCTTGCCGCAGATTATGGTGGGGTTGAACCAAACCATCATGCTGTCGCTGTCGATGGTGGTGATCGCCTCAATGGTCGGGGCCAATGGCTTGGGCGTGCCGGTCATGCGCGCGCTCGCGTCAGTCAACGCCGCCAAGGGATTTGAATCGGGCTTTGTCATCGTCGTGGTGGCCATAGCGCTGCGCAGCATCTTTCAACGCGAGGTGAAATGATGACGGCCGTCATCTTTGATCGCGTTTCGATTATCTTTGGCGACAAGCCCGAACTAGCCCTGCCCTTGATGGATCAAGGGATGAGCCGGGCAGATATTCAAACCCAAACCGGCCAGATTTTGGGTGTGCATGACTGTTCCCTGACCGTGGCCGAGGGCGAGATTCTGGTTTTGATGGGCCTGTCAGGCTCGGGCAAATCGACGCTTCTGCGCGGGGTGAATGCGCTGAACCCCGTGGTACGGGGCGAGGTGTTGGTGTCAGACGGCTCCAGGATGGTATCTGTCACCAAGGCCGATGCCCCCACCCTGCGCCATCTGCGGCTGAACCGCATTGCCATGGTTTTTCAACAGTTCGGCCTACTGCCCTGGCGCAGCGTGCGCGAGAATGTGGGGCTGGGGCTGGAACTGGCGGGCCTTGATGCCGCAAGCCGCAAGCCGCGCGTGGATGAGCAACTGGCGCTGGTGAACCTGTCGCAATGGGCTGACAGGAAGGTGGGCGAATTGTCGGGCGGAATGCAACAGCGCGTGGGTCTGGCCCGCGCCTTTGCCACGCAAGCGCCGATTTTGCTGATGGATGAACCCTTCTCGGCTCTTGACCCCTTGATCCGCGCGCGTTTGCAAGATGAACTCTTAGACCTGCAAGCCAAGCTGAAACGCACGATCATTTTCGTCAGCCATGATCTGGACGAGGCGTTTAAGCTCGGCAATCGCATCGCCTTGATGGAAGGTGGGCGCATCGTGCAAATCGGTACGGCCCGTGAGATCATCGCCAACCCAGTCAGCGACTATGTGGCAGATTTTGTGGCCCACATGAACCCTTTGGGCGTTCTGACGGCGCAAGATGTGATGGAGACGGGGGCCACAGACGCCTCTGCCAGTGTGGATGCTCAACTGCCCGTCAAACAGGTGATGGCGCTGCTGGCCAAAGGGGCTGCGGAACTCGCCGTGACGCAAAATGGCGCGCGCATCGGTGTTGTTCGGGCGGCGTCCCTGATGGGACGCCTGATCGACCCGCGCAAAGGGTAAGCTTTAACCTTCCACAGCCTTTGCTGCAGGCTTTTTGACCGCCACTTTCTTGACCGCAGCCTTTTTCACAGCGGCCTTGGCGGCAGCGGTCTTAGGCTTGGCCGCAGCCTTTGGCTTGCCGGCGGCTTTGGGGGCGGCGGCTTTGCGGGCAGGCTTCTTAGCCGGGGCCTTGCCCGCCTTTTCCACAATCAGCGCCAAAGCGTCTTCCAGCGTCAGCGCCTCTGGGTCGATCGTTTTGGGGATCGTGGCGTTGATCTTGGCCCATTTGACGTAAGGGCCATATTTTCCTGGCATGATGGTAACCGCCCCACCATCGGGATGTGCACCCAATTCTTTCAGCGGCGCCGCCACAGCCCCGCGCCCCGGACGACCGGCCAGCTTTTGCGCCAAAACCTCGACCGCGCGGTTCATGCCAATGGTGAATACCTCCTCGACATCGGGCAAGTTTGCATAGGTGCTGTTGTGCTTGACGTAGGGGCCAAAGCGGCCAATCGCGGCCTCCACAGGGGCAGCATCGTCGGGATGCTGGCCCACAAGGCGCGGTAGGTTCAAGAGATCAAGGGCGCGTTCAAGCGTAAGGTCTTCGGGAGGCCAAGACTTTGGCAGGCTGGCGCGTGGCGGTTTGGGCGCTTCAGTCGTGGCGTCACCCTTTTGCACATAGGGGCCAAAACGCCCCGTGCGCAGGCTAATTTCCAGCCCGTCTTCCAGCCCCAGAACACGGCCTTCGACCGAACCACCCTCTTCGTTGCCTGAAATAGCGCGGGTATAGCGGCAATCAGGATAGCTGCCGCACCCAATAAACGCCCCACCAGAGCGGGCGGTTTTCAGGTGCAAACGGCCCTTGCCACAGGTCGGGCAAATACGCGGATCAGACCCGTCAGCGCGAACTGGATATAGGTGGGGCGCTAGAAATTCGTCAATCTTTTCCAGCACCTCGCCAATTCGCAGATCGGCAGTTTCGGCGATGGCGGCGTTGAAATCACGCCAAAAGCGGGTCAGAACATCGGTATAACTGCGGCTGCCAGCCGATACATCGTCAAGTTCAGTTTCCAAGCCTGCGGTGAAGTCGAAATCGACATAGCGGCGGAAGTAGTTGGTCAAAAACGCTGTCACCAACCGCCCTTTATCTTCGGGGATTAGGCGGTTCTTGTCTTTCTTGACATATTCGCGGTCCTGGATCGTCGTGATGACCGAGGCATAGGTGGATGGCCGACCGATCCCCAATTCTTCCATCCGCTTGACAAGGGTCGCTTCAGTGTAGCGCGGCAAAGGCTGGGTAAAGTGTTGTTCTGGCGTGACTTTGCGCTTTTCAACCTTATCGCCCGCGTCAATCTGGGGCAGACGGCCTTCGTCGTCATCCTCATCATCGCGGCCCTCGTCATAAACCTTCAGGAATCCGTCAAACAACACCACCTGCCCATTGGCGCGCAAACCCACCTGCCCATCGGGCGAGGCGATTTCCACAACCGTCCGCTCCATCCGCGCGGCGGACATTTGGCTGGCGATAGTGCGCTTCCAGATCAGGTCGTACAGCTTGCGCTGATCAGCCTCGATCAGACGCAGCTTTTCGGGGGCTGCGGCCATATCGGTGGGGCGAATGCATTCATGCGCTTCTTGGGCGTTCTTCGCCTTGTTTTTATACATCCGCGGACTGTCAGGCACATAGGCCGCACCAAAGGTGGCCCTGATCACATCACGGGCCGACATGACGGCTTCGGGGGCCATGTCGATGCCGTCGGTGCGCATATAAGTGATATGGCCCGCTTCATACAGCCGCTGTGCCGCCGACATACAGGCCTTGGCCCCCATCCCATATTTGCGGCTGGCTTCTTGTTGCAGGGTCGATGTCATGAAGGGCGCATAGGGGTTTCTGCTGGCAGGCTTCTTATCAGCCGAGATCACCTGAAATGTTCTATTATTGATAGCTGATACTGCCAAATCGGCAACCTCAGCAGATGGAATATCGAATTTATCTAACTTCTTGCCGCCCAGCACAACCAAGCGTGCTTCAAACTCTTGCCCGCGCGGGGTGGTCAGAACGGCAGAGACAGTCCAAAATTCTTGAGCACGAAAGGCTTCAATCTCCATCTCACGTTCAACAATCAGGCGCAGGCAGACAGATTGCACCCGTCCCGCGGATTTTGCGCCCGGCAGCTTGCGCCACAAAACGGGCGACAGGGTAAAGCCCACCAGATAATCCAAAGCCCGCCGCGCAAGATATGCTTCCACCAGCGGTTGGTCGACTTGGCGCGGATGCGCCATGGCTTCCGTCACGGCCGCTTTGGTGATGGCGTTAAAGGTCACGCGGCTGACCTTTTTCTTCCCCTTGGCGATGACAGAGGCCAGCGCCTCCGTCAGGTGCCAAGAAATCGCCTCTCCCTCGCGGTCAGGGTCGGTCGCCAAGATCAGCTCGTCATCGGTTTTCAGCGCATCTGTGATGGCCTTGATGTGCTTGCGGCTGTCGGCGGCGACTTCCCATGTCATGGCGAAATTGTCATCGGGGTCGACCGAGCCATCTTTAGGCGGCAAGTCCCGGACATGGCCGTAAGATGCCAAAACGGTGTAATTGCTGCCCAAATATTTGTTGATCGTCTTGGCCTTGGCCGGGGATTCGACAACGACAACGGGCATGGAATTCCTTTCACTTGTGCCGAAGGCCCCAAAAAGACGGGGTCTGCACAGCGGCGCAAGATGGCGGGGATTGGCGCGGAATGTCAACCGGGGCTGTGGCGCAGTTCAGCGGCGGGTGATCAACCCGCCTGAATGGCGTTCAATTCTGCCATCCAACTCCAACGTCACCAACTCGCTGGTCAGCGATGCGGCTGGCAGGGCTAAATCGCGGATCAACTGATCCTCGGCCAAGGGCGACGGGCCAAGCCGCGCCAAGATCTGTGCGTGCAAGGCCGCCGTGTCGCCCAAAGGGCGGCGGGGCGGAATTGGGCCTGCGGGTGGTTCGCACAGCGCCTGATCGGCGGGGTCGGAGCGCTGCACAACCTTGGCTGCAATCCCCAGCACATCAAAGATATCTTGCGGCCCACGCAGCAAGGTTGCGCCATCACGGATCAGTCGATTGCACCCTTCGGCACGCGCATCAAAGGGGTGGCCGGGCACAGCAAAAACCTCGCGCCCTTGTTCCAGCGCCGTCTCTGCCGTGATCAGCGATCCGGACTTCGCGGCCGCTTCGACCACGACCACGGCCCTTGCAAGGCCCGAGATGATTCGGTTGCGCAGCGGGAAATGGCGGGTTTGGGGCTGCATCCCGATAGGTTGTTCTGAAATCCGACAGCCCTGCGCCAAGATTTGGGCGGCAAGATCTGCGTTTTCGGCGGGGTAAATCACATCCACCCCGCCGGCCTGAACCGCGACAGTGCCCGTGGCAAGGGCCGCGTCATGGGCTGCAGCATCAATGCCACGCGCTAGGCCCGAAACCACCACTTGCCCTGCCCCGCCCAGCGCCAAAGCCAAGCGCCGTGCCATTCTTAAGCCCAAAGACGATGCATTGCGCGCACCCACCAAGGCCACCATGGGCCGGTTAAGCAGCGACATATCGCCTTGCACCCAAATCACTGGCGGGGCATCGGGCAGCGAAAGCAATGTTTGCGGATAATCCGCCCCACCAAACCGCAGCAACCGCGCCTTGGCAGCTCGGCCCTGCGCCAGTTCGTGGCGCACAACGCCAATCGGGCAAATCTCATACCCCTCTACCCCTGCCGCTTTGGCGATGTCGGGCAGCGCCGCCAAGGCCGCTTCCACCCCACCATGGTCGGCCAAAAGTCTGTGAAAGGTCACAGGCCCGATCCGACGCGAACGGATCAGCTGCAGCCAAAGGGCCGGGTCTTCTTGGGCAGGAGGGTGGGACATCAAGGCTCCGATCGGGGCAACTCTTGCCCACGACCGGTTAAAGAAGGGTGAACCCCGCCCTGCCCCAAGGCTCACCCAGCGAAAAAAGTCGCTCAAGGGATTGAAGACGCCCCCAAACTTCGTGCAAATAGCGCCAAAGCCGCAGGGGCAGGCCCTTTCCCCCGATGCGGTGCATAGGAGAGCATGATGAAGAACGCAGATGTCGCCCTTCGCCGGACTGATTCGATTGCCCGTGGCGTGGGTATGCAGACCCAAATTTATGTCGACAAAGCCCTGAACTCGGAAGTTTGGGATATCGAAGGCAACCGCTACATCGACTTTGCGGCAGGCATTGCCGTGGTCAACACAGGCCACCGCCACCCCAAGGTGATCGAAGCTGTCCACAAGCAACTGGAACGCTTCACCCATACCTGCCACCAAGTGCTGCCCTATGAGAATTACATCCACTTGGCCGAACGCCTGAACGCGATTGTGCCGGGTGATTTTGACAAGAAGACCGTCTTTGTGACGACCGGCGCTGAAGCGGTTGAGAATGCGATCAAAGTGGCGCGCTATGCCACGGGGCGCTCAGCCGTGATCGCCTTTGGCGGGGCGTTCCATGGCCGCACGTTCATGGGCATGACCCTGACGGGCAAGGTTGAACCCTACAAAAAGGGCTTCGGTGCGATGATGCCCGATGTCTACCACGTGCCCTTCCCACAAGAGGTGCACCATATCTCAACCGCCGATGCCATGGCGGGGATCACCAAACTATTCAAAGCCGATCTTGATCCGGGCCGAGTTGCCGCGATCATCTTTGAACCGGTTCAAGGCGAGGGTGGTTTTTATCCCGCCCCGGCCGAACTGGTGAAAGCCATCCGCGCTTTGTGCGATGAACATGGCATCGTCATGATCGCCGATGAAGTGCAAACAGGCTTTGCCCGTACCGGCACGATGTTTGCCATGGAAGGCTACGGCGTATCAGCTGACATCACCACTATGGCCAAGGGCTTGGGCGGTGGCTTCCCGATTGCGGCCCTGACAGGCAAAGCCAGCCTGATGGACGCCGCCAACCCCGGTGGTCTGGGCGGCACCTACGGCGGCAACCCGATCGGCATCGCCGCAGCCCATGCGGTGCTGGACGTGATCGAAGAAGAAAAGCTGTGCGCGCGCGCCAATGAACTGGGCAGCCGTTTGAAGCAAAAGCTGGAATCGATCCGCTCGACCACGCCAGAGATTTGCGACATCCGTGGCCCGGGCTTTATGGTTGCCGTGGAATTCGCCAACCCGTCGAACCACGAACCGGACGCGGGCTTTACCAACCGTGTGAAGAACGAGGCGCAAAAGCGCGGGCTGATCTTGTTGACCTGTGGCGTCTACGGCAACGTGGTGCGCTTCTTGGCCCCCATCACCATACCGGACGCACATTTCACCGAAGCCATGGCGATCTTGGAAGACTCGGTCGCTGCGGCGCAAAAGGGCTAAGCCTGCACTTTGGGCCTAGGGCCGGGGGCCAGCCCTCAGACCACTTGGACTATTTTTGCCGAAATGAAGAAGGGGTGATCCGCACGGGTCGCCCTTTTTTCTTTGCGAAGGACCGTTTGGGGGCTAAAGCGCATGGAGGAAAAGGGAAAAGTGCTATGGCAACGTCAGGGATAGAACTGCGCGGAGTGGGCTATGCCGTGGCGGGCAAAGCCATTCTGACGGGTATTGATCTGCACCTCAGCGAGGCGCGCATCGGCATCGTCGGGCGCAATGGGTCAGGCAAGACCAGCCTTCTGCGTGTCATGGCAGGGCTGGTCGCGCCCAGCAGTGGCGCGGTGAGGGTGGCGGGCAAAGACCCCGCGCGCGACCGCAGAGCGATGTTGGCGCAAGTGGGAATTTTGTTTCAAAACCCTGATCATCAAATTCTGTTTCCCACTGTGGGTGAAGAATTGGCCTTTGGCCTGACCCAGATGGGGCAAGCAACGCAGGACGCGCGAATGTCTGCGCGCGCTATCTTGGCCCAAGAAGGCCGCGCCCATTGGGAAGGGGCGGCGACCCATACCCTAAGCCAAGGGCAGCGCCAGTATCTCTGCCTTTTGGCTGTCTTGGCGATGGAACCCGCCACGCTTTTGTTGGATGAACCCTTTGCGGCCCTTGACCTGCCCTCACAAGCGCAGTTGCGGCGCCGGTTGGCAGGCTTACCCCAGCAGATCATCACGATCAGTCACGACCCCGATGCTGTAGCAGGATGCGACCGCGTGATCTGGCTAGAAAGCGGGCGCGTGGCGATGGACGGGACTGCAGGGCCGGTGCTTGGTGCCTTTACGGCCGAAATGGCGCGGATCGGGGGGCTGGATGCTGACGCTGACCTCGCCAGTTAAGACATGGGCGCATGAGGTGCGGGCTTGGGTCAAGCTGGCAACTCTGTGCCTTTGGACAGTCGCTTTGCTGCGGGTGGACGGGATTTGGCTGGCGGGGGCTGTCGTTTTGGTCTTGATCCTAGCGGCCAGCGGCGGGCGGGTGTTTTTTGCCCAATGGCTGGCGATGTTGCGCCCGCTTTGGCCTTTCGCGGTCGTGATCGTTCTGTGGCAGGTTTGGTTGGGCGCGCCGATGGCGGCTTGGCCCATCCTTGCACGCTTGGGCGCTGCAGTAGGGCTCGCCAATGCCGTGACCATGACCACCGAACTGGCCGAGATCATCGCCCTGCTCACCCGCATAACCCGCCCCTTGGCACGACTTGGCCTGAATCCGAAGGTGTTTGGCCTGTCGGTCGCCTTGGTGATCCGCTTTGTGCCCGTCATGCTGCAGCGGTACGACCAGATCGTTCTAGCCTTTCGCGCCCGCAGTCCGCGCCGTCCGGGTTGGCGCATCTTGATGCCCGTGCTTTTGGCCGCCCTCGACGATGCCGACCGCGTGGCCGAGGCCTTGCGTGCCAGAGGTGGGGCGGGCTAAGTGCAGGTCTGATTGAAAGGACCACCGCCTATGGAACGCAACCTGACCCACATCGCCCTGTTTGCAGCCCTGATCGCTGTCTTGGGCCTGATCCCCAAGATCGATCTGATCAGCGGCGTGCCTGTCACCGCGCAATCCTTGGGGATCATGCTATGCGGCACGGTTCTGGGTGCCAAGCGTGGCTTTCTGGCGGTGGTTTTGTTTGTTGTGCTGGCGGCGGCGGGCCTGCCGCTTCTGTCGGGCGGGCGCGGCGGGATTGGGCTTTTTGTCGGGCCTTCGGCTGGCTATCTGATTGGCTTTCCCTTTGCCGCTTTTGTGGCAGGGCTGGTGGTAGAGCGTTGGCAGGTGCGGGTTGGAGTTGCTGCTTTTGCGGGGGCCATTTTGGGTGGCATCGTGGTGCTTTATGCCTTTGGCATTCCCGGCATGGCGCTGGCACTTGGCAAATCGCTGCCAGAAGCCGCTCTGCTTGCCACGCCGTTCTTGGTGGGCGATTTGATTAAGGCTGCTCTGACAGCTCTGGTCACCCAAGCCATAGCCCAAGCCCGTCCTAACTCTTTGCTGTCGCGGGCTTAACGCGCCACCACTAAGGCCGTGCCCAAACCACCAGCCGCAGCAATGGCCGCAAGGCCGTGGCCTGCCGCCAGCCCGTGAAACAACCGCACAGCCAAAATAGCGCCCGAGGCCCCGATGGGATGCCCCCGCGCCAAAGCGCCGCCATCTGGGTTGACGATGGCGGCATCAAGGGCCGAGCCTGCAACACAGGCTATGGCTTGGGCGGCATAGGCCTCCATCACCTCGGCCATGCGAAGCTTTGACGGCGCAATGTCAGCGGCGCGCAGGGCTTGAGCGGTGGCCTCTACCGGTGCCAAGCCCGGCTCTGCTGGATCAGCGCCGCGCGTCAGCCCTGCCACGATGCGCAAGGGGTTTGGCCCAAGCGGTCGGTCTGAAACGATGACAAAGGCCGCGCCATCGGCCGCCACGGCGGCATTGGCGGCGGTGATGTCGCCCACCAAAA
The DNA here is from genome assembly GCA_945862465.1 of Pseudorhodobacter antarcticus. Taxonomy (GTDB): domain Bacteria; phylum Pseudomonadota; class Alphaproteobacteria; order Rhodobacterales; family Rhodobacteraceae; genus Stagnihabitans; species Stagnihabitans antarcticus_A. Next base: position 19,820 of record CAMAYO010000014.1, read on the forward strand.
CTGGTGCGCGCGTCGCCAAGGCGGGCGTCAGGGCGCGAGAAAAGGCATCCGCAGTCACGCCCAAAAGGGGCGCAATCTCGGCCATCAGGCGGGCGCGCCCTGCCAGCGCCTTGGCGTGGCTTTCCATGGCCCAAGCGTCCATCCGCGCGCGCGTCAGGCCCAGCTTTTGCGCCAAGTGCCAAGCGGCCTCGTGCAGATCCGGATCTCGGTCAGGGAAAGGAGAGAAGGCGGGCCTGTCATAGGGCACGGCAGGGCCGCCCTCTGGGTCGGTGGCAAGCCGCAGCGGTCGGCGGGAATAGCTTTCCGCCCCCCCCGCCACCACAATCCGCGCAGCCCCACTTTCCACCAAGGCCCGTGCCAATAGGATCGCATCCAACCCCCCCACGCATTGCCGGTCAATCGACAGGCCCGCCACCCATTCCGGCAGGCCCGCCGCCAAGGCGGCCAACCGCGCAGGGTTGCCACCGCCGCCCAGGGCGTTGGAGAGGATAACTTCGTCCACATCCTGCGGACCCAGTCCCGCATCCGTCAGACAGGTGCGGATCACGGGCGCTGCCATCTCATGCACCGATAGCCGTCGGAACGCGCCGTTGACAGGCACCACAGCTGTGCGGCGGGCGGCCACGATCCATGTCATCGCACATCCATTTCCAAGCGCGGCAGATCGGGCTTGCCCGAAGGCAGTAAGGCAAAATCATCGCGCCAAATCAGCGTTTTGGGCGATTTGAGCGGGCCAAACTGGGTGCGCAAGGCCTGAAGGATCACTTGCTCTTGCGCGGCATCACCCTGCAATACAGCGACCAAATGCACCCCACGCAAGGCATCGGGGCGGGGCAGCACGGCGGCTTGGGTCACACCGGTTTGCGCCAAAAGGAAGCTCTCGATCTCTTCGGGATACACTGCTTGGTCGGCCACCTTCACCATGCGGCTGGCACGGCCTGATAGATATAACTGGCCATCTTGCAGCCTGCCCATCTCGCCCACAGATAAAAACCCGTCTTGCCAACGGGCCGATCCGGCGTCGCTGGCGTAGCCTTGGAACAGGTAGGGGCTTTTGACCCAGACCTCGCCATCACTGACGCGCAATTCGACCCCCGGATAGGCCGAACCCACCGCATCAGGGGGCGTGTTTGGCCCCGCGAGGGTGATAAAACTCGCCTCTGCCGCCCCATAAAACTCATGCACAACGCAGGCGGGGGCCATTTGGGCCAAACCCGCGCGTAAGGCAGGGTCAAGTTTTGACCCGCCCACCAGTGCATAGCGCAGATCGGGCAGCGCGGCGCCACCAACTGCCACCAACAAGCGCAACTGGGCGGGGGTCGCGTAAAGCAGACGCACGCCCCGTGCGGCCAAGGCAGTGTGTTGGCGGTCGGGGCGCAGGTCGCCTAGCAGGTGCAACTCTGCACCCAAATGCAGCCCCTCAATAGCGCCGTATAGGGCGAGTGAGTGGATCAGTTCCCCCAAAACCGCTACTTTGCAGTGGGGCCCAATGCCAAACAGACCGGCGTTAACGCCAAAGCTGGCGATCCAACTGGCTTGGGTGTGCCTGATACGGCGCGGGATACCGCTTGACCCGCCGGTCAGGGTTTCAAACACCGGTTCAGGCCCCACTTCCGGCGCGGGCCCTACACCGCCAATGCGAAAAGCGGATGCGCCCAATCGGGCGAGGGCAGCACTGGCGGGAACAGCAGCAATCACGCCCTGCACGGGTTCCCCCCTTGGCACAGACTGCCCCGCCGCATCAAACAACTGCGCTTTAGGGTGCCACGCAAAGCCCTGAGACATGGGGGCCTCGGCCAAAAGCCTAACCTTTGGCAAGCAGGTTTGCCACACGGCGCAGCGCCAGAAGATACCCTTCCGTGCCACAACCCGCGATCACGCCATCGGCTCGTGATGAGACAAAGGAGTGATGGCGAAAGGCCTCGCGCTTGTGGATGTTTGAGATGTGCACCTCGATCACGGGGCCATCGAAAGTGTTCAACGCATCAAGGATAGCCACCGAAGTGTGCGAATAAGCGCCGGGATTCAGGATGATGGCAGACCCGTTCAGGCGCGCCTCTTGAATCCAGTCGACCAACTGGCCTTCGTGGTTGGATTGTAGCGGCTTGATGGTCAGGCCCAAACTGCCCGCCAGATCTGTGCAGGCCTGCACCACATCGGCTAAGGTTTCGCCGCCGTAAATCTCGGGCTGGCGCTGACCCAAAAGGTTCAGGTTGGGGCCATTCAGGATATAGACGGGCTTGCTCACCAGATTTCTCCGCTTCCTTTTGCGGGCAGACTAACGGAAAGCCCCCCCTTTTCACAACCAACAAAAGGGACAGAACCAGAAAGCGCTGGTGAGGGGTGGCAGAGGCGCACATTAAGCCACGCGCGACAGGGCGAGATCGGGGCCAAGCCCAAGCGCGCGCACCACATCGCGGGTCAGATCGGCTGAATTGAGGGTGTAAAAATGCAAGCGTGAGACGCCTTCGCTCAACAATCGATCGCACAGAATGGCGCAGTGGCTCAGAGCAAAAAGGCGCTCGCGTCCGTCACGGGTGGCGGCGGCGAAGCCCTCATCCAGACGAACTGGCACCGATGCACCACAGCGCAGGGCAAGACGCTTGGCTCCAGCCCAAGAGTGGATGGGCAGGATGCCCGGGATCAGTGGGGCTGTGATGCCCGCCTTGGTGCAACTATCTCGAAAGCGCAGGAAGGTTTCAGCTTCAAAGAAGAACTGGGTGATGGCAGAACTGGCCCCCGCATCAATCTTGCGTTTCAGCCAATCAATATCGGCTTGAGAATGGGGTGCATCAGGGTGGCGTTCAGGATAGGCCCCGACGCGCAAGGTGAACTGGCCCGTCTTGGCAAGGGCCGATACAAGGTCAACCGTGGTGGCAAAGCCGTAAGGGTGGGGCACAAAGTGGGCCGCCCCTTGCGGCGCATCGCCACGCAAGGCCACAATCTGGCGCACGCCAGAGGCGGCAAAGGCCGCAGCGATTTCCAAGGTTTCAGCGCGGCTTGCGCCAACGCAGGTCAGATGGGCTGCGACTGGCAAGCCATAGCTGCCTTGCAAGGTTGCCAGCGTGTCTTGCGTCTTATGGCGCGCCCCACCCCCTGCGCCATAGGTAACCGAAATGAAATCGGGATGCAGCGGGGCTAGGGCCTGCACCGCCTCCCACAGGCGAAACGAGGATTCAACGCTTTGCGGCGGGAAAATTTCGAAGGAAACTTGGACGCGGGGCATCAGACTTCTCCTTATTTGATTGCCCTTGTGTGGCAGGCACGAAATAATGATTCAAATTCATATTTTTCACGATGATCATGAGGTTGATCGCATGTATCTAGAACTTCGCCACTTTCGCACCCTGCGCGCCATTCAAGCAGCGGGCGGCTTGGCCCGCGCGGCAGATATGCTGCACACCACACAATCTGCCCTGTCGCATCAGGTGGCGGGGCTAGAGGATCAGGTGGGGATGGACCTATTTGTGCGCCGTTCCAAGCCGCTGCGGCTCTCGGCGGCGGGCATCCGGATGCTGCGGGTGGCAGAACGCATCCTGCCCGAGATTGCAGCGCTGGAAGACGAGTTTCGCGCCCTGACCTCGGGCAAAACCGGCCGACTGCATATCGCCATCCAATGCCACGCCTGTTTTGACTGGCTGTTTCCAGTGCTGGAGCTGTTTCGCCATGCTTGGCCGGAAGTGGATGTCGACATCCGTGCGGGGCTGGCCTTTGACGCCTTTCCCGCGCTTCTGCGCGAGGAGGTGGACTTGGTCATCTCGTCTAACCCCGAACCCTTGGACGGACTGACCTTTCACCCGTTGTTTGATTATCACCCAACCTTCGTCGCCTCTGCCCGCAATCCCTTGGCGACCAAGGCTGTGATTGCGGCGGAAGATTTTCGCGACCAAACGCTGATCACCTACCCGGTGGGGCGCGATAAGCTGGACATTTTCACCGAACTTCTGACCCCAGCGCGGGTGGAACCGCGCGCGCAACGGGCGGTAGAGCTGACGGCGGTGATCTTGATGCTGGTCGGATCAGATCGCGGGGTGGCGGTGCTGCCCGATTGGGTGATCCGAGATGTGAAAAGCCATGCCGACTACATCACCCGCCCCTTGGGGCCTGGGATGATCACCAAGCGGCTGTTTGCCGCCACCCGCAACGAAGACGCCGCCCGCCCCTATATGGCGCATTTCCTGCGACTTGGTCGCAGTGAGCCGGTCAAGCTGCAACGGGGATAGGGTGTGCTTGTGGCAAGCGCCCCGGGGCGCTGCCCCGGACCCCGGGGTATTTGGGCACGTATGAAAGGGGTTGACGAAAGGGCACGGGGCCGCGACTTTGGGCCTATGACACATCGTTGTGAGAAGCCCCGCCGCCCCTGCCCTGTCTTTGCCCTGCAATTTTAGCAGGGCGGATTTCTTGACGCGAAGGTTCAAGACCCGCCCCAAGGCGCTGTTGCGCGTGTTTTTCTGGAGCCTGTCATGAGCGTGCTTGCCGTAAAATCCCTGTCCCTTACCCTTGGTTTGCCCTTGTTTTCCGATCTGAGCTTTGCGCTTGAGCCGGGGGATCGTTTGGGTTTGATCGCGGCGAACGGGCGCGGCAAATCTTCGTTGCTGCGCTGTTTAGCCGGAGAGTTAGAGGCTTCGGCAGGGGATATCACCCGGGCGCGCGGCGTGACGCTGTGCCGTGTCGAGCAAGACGTGCCTGACGCGCTGCGCACGATCACTCTTCGCGAGGCGGTTGCAGGGGCATTGGCTGATCCCGAGGGGGAATTCTGGCGCGTTGATGTGGCGTTGGGCGCGTTAGAGGTACCAGAGCCCGTGCGCGATCAGCCCTTGGGCGATCTGAGCGGTGGATGGCAACGCACAGGGCTTTTGGCGCGCGCAGCGGTGGTCGAGCCTGACATTTTGCTGCTAGACGAGCCTACCAACCATTTGGACCTGTCGCGCATTGGTATCTTGCAACGCTGGCTGAAGGGCTTGGCGCGGGATGTTGCGGTGATCGTCGCCAGCCACGACCGCGCCTTTCTGGACGCGGTGACAACGCGCAGTCTATTCTTGCGCGATGTGGGGTCACGCGCCTTTGCGCTGCCCTATTCGCGGGCGAAAGCATCCTTAATCGAGATGGATGCCGCGCAAGGCCGCCAGTTCGAAAATGACCTCGCCAAGGCCGAACAATTGCGCAAGCAAGCGGCCAAGCTGAAGAACATTGGCATCAACAACGGGTCGGACCTGTTGGTCGTCAAGACAAAGCAACTGAAAGAGCGGGCCGAAAAGATCGAGGCGCAAGCCAAAGCCGCGTTCAAAGAGGTGTCAGCCGGCGAAATTCGGCTGGCCAATTCTGGCACCCACGCCAAGGCGCTGGTCAGCCTGATGGACGCGCAGATTGCCACACCGGATGGTCGGCCCTTGTTTCGCAGCGGGCAGAAGTGGATCGAAAAGGGCGACCGAGTGGTGCTTTTGGGGCGCAACGGGGCGGGCAAGACGCAACTGGTGCAGGCCGTGCTGGGGGCGATTACACGGGGCCATGACCAGATCAAGGTTCCCCCGTCGTTGGTTTTGGGCCATTCCGATCAGGCCTTGGCCCAGTTGCCACCCAAGGCCAAGCCCCATGATCTGGTCACAGCGTTTAACACCGGCGATGGCCCTGCCCGCAGCCTGCTGGCAGAGGCGGGCATAAGGTTGGACATGCAGACCAAACCCCTAGGCCCGCTGTCAGGTGGGCAAAAGGCGCGGTTGGCCATGCTGTTGTTGCGGCTGGCCAAGCCCAACTTTTAACTGTTGGACGAGCCCACCAACCATCTGGACATTGATGGCCAAGAAGCCTTGGAAGCCGAGCTGTTGACCCAAGGGGCCACTTGCTTGCTGGTAAGCCATGACCGCAGTTTTGTGCGCACTGTGGGCACTCGGTTCTGGTTGATTGATGGAAAGAAGCTGATCGAGGTTGACGACCCAGAAGCGTTTTTCAGCGCAGAGATCAACGGCGCCTGACCAAAGCGGCGAAAGCCATGACACGGGGGCGCGCTAGGCCCCGGGGCGCTGCCCCAGACCCCGGGATATTTGGGCACATATGAAAACGGGGAGTGGGGGGACGCATTTTCGCCCTGCGACCTTTGGGCCTTTCCTTCATGGGCCGTGCCGTGTATTGCCCAGCCGTTCCAGCCATCCTTTACCGGAGTGCCCCATGCAAGGCAGTGCCAACCTTAACCTTATGATCAAAGCCGCGCGCAAAGCGGGGCGTGCCTTGGTTAAAGACTTTCGCGAGGTGGAGAACCTGCAAGTGTCGGCCAAGGGGCCGGGCGACTTTGTGACCAAGGCCGACCGTGAAGCCGAACGGCTGATCAAGGAAGATCTGATGGAAGCCCGCCCGACCTATGGTTGGCTGGGCGAAGAAACTGGCGCTACGGCGGGGGCTGACCCGACACGGCGCTGGATTGTGGACCCGTTGGATGGCACGACGAACTTTCTGCACGGTCTGCCGCATTGGGCGGTATCGATTGCGCTGGAACATAAGGGCGAGATCGTGTCGGGCGTGGTTTTCGATGCCGCCAAGGACGAGATGTATTGGGCCGAAAAAGGCGCAGGCGCTTGGATGAACGAGCGCCGCCTGCGCGTGTCAGGCCGCCGTCAGATGCACGAAGGGCTGTTTGCCACCGGCGTGCCGTTTGGTGCAAAAAAGACCCTGCCCGCCATGGTGGCCGATCTGGCGCGCCTGATGCCCGGTTGTGCGGGTGTGCGGCGCTGGGGGGCGGCTTCGCTGGACTTTGCTTATGTCGCGAGCGGCCGCTATGACGGGTATTGGGAGCGCGAGTTGCAGCCTTGGGACATGGCCGCAGGCCTGTTGCTGGTGCGCGAGGCGGGCGGCTTTGCCCAAGCCGTGCGCGAGGGCGATGATATTTTGGACGCAGGCTCTGTCATCTGCGGCAACGATGGGCTGTTTGACGCCTTTGCGAAGATTATCCGCAACGCCTAAATTTTAAGATTTGCGATCGGCGGGGTGGTTCACCCCGTCCATCATGGGCACTTGGGCAAAATCGCGCGGGCTGACCCCGTCGAGAATACCGGTGTTGATGCCATATTGCAGCGGGTTTGAACGGCGCTGGTGGTGGGTATAAATCCCGCAGGTCTGGCAGAACCAATGCTTGGCCGTTCCAGTGCCCCATTGGTAAAGCGTCAGGTTGTCTGCGCCCTTCACAATCACAACGTGATCCAAAGGGGCCGATACGACAATCGCGCCCCGCCTCCGGCAATAGGAGCAATCGCAGCGGCGGGCAGAGGCTAGCCCTTCAGGCAAGCGCACCACAAGTTCGACCGCGCCACAATGGCACGTGCCGCGCAGGTTGGTCATAGGGTTCATGGGCGATCCTTGGGGCCTAATGGCCTTGGGGGGTGCTGGCCCGCGCAGGATCAAGCCCCCCAAGAGGCCTTATTCTTTGGATTTATTCACATTCAGCTCGCCCTTAGAGCTTGCCACCGCGATCGAGGTTGTGGCCTTGGCCGCCTCTTTCTTGGGTTTCTTGACTTCTTTGCGTTTGTTCATGCCCTTGGCCATGTCATTCTCCTGCTGGCGCGGATGCGCTGTAATGAAGCCAGTGTAGACCTTTGCGAGGCGCGGGGGAATTCCCGATTTTCCTACGTAAAATCAGGTCTGCGCGGCCAGATCGGGGTGAAACACCAAGGCTGCAGCCCCAATCAGGCTAGAGGTGGTGCCCAACTGGGCGCAGTGCAGCGCCACCCCATCAAAGCCGGGTTTCAGGTGGGAGGCTAGGGTTTCTGTGATCACGGGGGCCAGTTGGTCAAAGGCTTGGCTCATGCCGCCGCCCAAAATGACCGCTTCTGGCGACAGGATGTGGATCAGGCTGGCGCAGCCGATGCCCAAAAGGGTGGCTTCATCGTGCACAAGGCTTTTTGCCAAGCTGTCGCCCAAGGCTGCCGCCTCGTAAACGGCACGGGCGTCGAGGGCGCGGCCGTGCAGAGAGGAGGCGGGGGTTTGGGCGGCACGCGCGGTGGCACGGTCGGCAAGGGCCGGACCTGCGCCCCAATCTTCAAAGCAAGGCATCGTTGCACCGGCATAGCGCGGCCAATCGCGGTGAAAGAACATATGCCCCAGATGCCCAGCCATACCGCGCCGCCCACGCAGTGGCCTGCCATCGGCAATGATGCCGCCGCCGATCCCGGTGGAGATGGTGATATAGACAAAGTCGCTATAGGCGCGCCCTGCCCCATGGCAAAGTTCGGCCACAGCACCCGCGATGCCGTCATTTTCCACCTGAACCGACATGGCGAGTTTTTGCGAAAGCATATCGCGCAGGGGGAAATCCTCAAACCCTTTTAGGGTTTGCACGCCAAAGACCCGCCCCGTGAGTGTATCCAACGGGCCGGGGGCGCAGATGGCGGCCCCCTTAACCTGCGTGCCGAAAAGCACCTGCGCGCTAAGCTGGGCAATCTGGTCCAGCACAACCGCCGGCCCCGCCATGGCTTGAGTGGCGATGGCTTGTTGCGTGACGATCTGGCCCAATGCGTCAACCAGACCCACCCTGATCTGGGTGCCGCCAAGGTCGATTGCCAGCGCCAGATCGGCCATTACAGAGCTGCCAGCCAAGCCATGCGCGCGGCAAGGTCGGGCGCGTTGAAGGCAAGCGATCCCAGAACCACTGTCTGCGCACCTTCGGCCCGCATACGAGGCACAGTGTGTTCGCGAATGCCACCGTCTGCCGCCAAGATCACCTGCGGGGCTTTGGCATCCAGCAAGGCGCGGGCTTCAGCAAGGCGCAGATATGTCGTCTCATCAGGTTGCACCCCTTTGATGCCGATGGGGGTGGATACCAGCGTCAGCATCGCCACGTCGGCGAGCCAAGCTTCGGCCTGTTCCACCGGCGTTTCCAGCTGCAGCACCAGCCCTGCCTTTAGCCCCAAAGCCGCGATGATGGCAAAGGCTTCGCGCAGAATGGCAGGATCGGTTTCGGCGTGGATCGAGATTAAATCCGCCCCTGCTTCGGCGAACTGTTCGATCTGCGACAGCAAGACCGAACCCGTTACCATCAAATGCACGTGCATCGGCTTGGCTGTGGCCTTGCGCAGGTTGGCGATCTGATCGGGAAAGAACAGCAAGGCGGCGGTGAAATGGCCATCCGACACATCAATATGCAGCATATCAACATGCGGTTCTACCCGCGCCAAATCGGCGCGCAAAGCGCCCAAATCGGCGCTCCACACCGAAAATTCGGCGATGAGGCGGGTTTTGGGCAGGCTTTGCAGCCAATTTGCGTCAGGTCGTGCCATGGGTGGTGCCTTTGGTCTGCGCCCCAAGGGGCCTAGGGTTACAGTTTCGCTGCGACCAAAGCTTCTAGCTTCATCGCGTCGATGTGGAAGTTGCGAATGCCTTCGGCCAGCTTTTCGGTGGCCATGGCGTCTTCGTTATGGGCCCAACGGAAATCAGCTTCTGAGGTCGGCGCTGCCTTGCCCGTTACCGCCCCTGCGGTCAGCTTGCGCGAAAGCGCCCCTTCGTCGGCGGCAAGCTTTGCGATCAAGTCGGGAGAGATCGTCAGGCGGTCGCAGCCGGCCAGCGCTTCAATCTGGCCTGGGTTGCGAAAAGACGCGCCCATCACCACGGTGGCGATGCCGTGCGATTTGTAATGGTCATAAATGCGGCGCACCGACAGAACGCCGGGGTCTTCCTCGGCCGTGTAGGTCTGGCCCGTGGCTTTGGAAAACCAATCCGTGATCCGGCCCACGAAGGGCGAGATTAAGAACACTCCCGCATCCGCACAGGCCTTGGCTTGCGCCATGGAAAACAACAGGGTCAAGTTGCATTGGATGCCTTCGCGTTCCAGAACTCGGGCGGCTTGGATGCCTTCCCATGTGGCGGCGAGTTTGATCAGGATGCGGTCCGCGCCCACATCCAGCTTGGCATAAGCGTCAATTAAAGCGCGGGCTTTGGCGATTGAGGCGTCTTTGTCAAACGACAGGCGGGCGTCGACTTCGGTGGACACTCGTCCCGGCACGATGGCGGCCAATTCTGCGCCCAAGCCCACGGTCAGGTCTTGCACAATCGCGGCGACTGCGTTGCTTTTGCCTTTCATACGCGCCACTGTTTGGGTGAATTTGTCCTGCATCGCGGGGCTTTGCATGGCTTTTAGCACCAGCGAGGGGTTTGTTGTGCAGTCTTGCGGGGCCAAACGGCGCACAGCCTCTAGGTCGCCGGTATCGGCCACAACAACAGTCATGGCGTTGAGTTGGTCAAGTTTGCTGGTCATGAAGTGGTCCTTTGGCGAAGTGCGCGGGAAGCGGGGTTGGCCCTGTTTGGCACGACAGGCGCGGTTGGGAAAGGGGTTGCTGAGGGGCTTTTGCCCAAGTCGGGCAAGGCAAAGATGCGCGCGCGCAGGCGGGCAGCAGCCCCGATGGCAGCCCCTTCGCCGCCATAGCGCGCCAGATGCAGACTGGGGGCGGCGTGGCCTTGCAGCATCAGCGCGGACAAGCGCTGCGTGACGGCATCTGCCACAGCGGGGTAAAGGACTGACAAAGGCCCGCCCAACACGATGCGGGAGGGGTCTAGAAGGTGGGTGGCATTGGCAAGTCCTATGGCCAATGCCTCGGCCCACAGGTCAAGGGCGGCAAGGGTTTCAGGCGTGTTGGCTGTGGCCAGCACGTCTGCCACACCTTGCGCAACCGACCAACCGGGGCGCATGGCGGCAGGAAAACCTGCGGCCCCTGCCATGGTTTCCAAAGCTCCCGATTTGCCGTGAACCGAGACAATCATATGCCCCAGTTCGCCCGCAAACCCATGCGCGCCGCTGATCATGCGGCCTTCATCCAGATAGGCTGACCCCACCCCTTCGGCCAATAGCACCATCAGCAGGCTGCTGGGTTCTAGATCGGCCGCACGCTCGGCGCTGGCAAAGGCGAAGGCGTCGTTGCAGACATCGATTTGCCAAGTGGCGGGGGCAGCATCCTGCAGCGCTTCTTGCAGGGCAAAGTTCCGCCAGCCCAAGAGCGGCGCGTTGACCACTTGGCCATGCCGCCCGACCAAACCCGGAACGGCCACGCCAAGACCCGCAAGGCGGGCAGGATCGGTATGTGCAGCAAGACTTTGCGCTGCCGAAAGGATGCGCGGCACCATGGCTTTGGGGTCGTGAAAGGTGTCTCCCACGGGGTCAACCTTTCGCGCGATCACGCGCATCGTCAGGTCCAACAGCACGGCCGAGACGGCTCGGGTGTCAATTTCAACCCCCATAAACAGCGCCCCTTGCGGGTTAAGGCGCAGCGCCACGCCGGGGCGGCCAATGCGCTCTGGCGTGGGGGTGGGCGTTTCCAGAACCAACCCTGCCGTTGCCAATTCGGCCACAGCGTGGCCGATGGTGGCGCGGGTTACGCCCAGGGCGCGCGCCATATCAGCGCGGCTGAGGCTTTGCCCACCTTGTAACAGGCGCAGGCACTGCAGAGAGATCATTCGGCGGAGAAAGCGAGGGGTGTTCACGTCTGCGCCGTTAGAAACTGCGCGAGGGCGGTGCGAAAGGCCGCCACGTGGGCCAATTTGTCACGGCCTTTGGCGGGCAGGTCGGTCAGGATAGCATGGGGGATCAGGGCTGCCAGGTCTGTGCCATAAGCTGCGGGGTGGACATAGTCTTGGCCCGTGGTCAGCACCAAAGTGGGCAAGGTTAAGGTTGCGATTTGCGCGCGCGTTGCCCCCGGCCCATCAAGCGGTATGCGCTGCAAGAGGGCCAGCGTCGTTTCGGGGCGTGGCCGCGTGAAAAACGTGACCAGCGAGGCCGCATTGTCAGGCGAGGCAATGCTCAGGTCGCGGTAGATTTTTCCCGATTGAAACAGCACCCGCCCGATCTCGCCATGGCGGGCCAGTTGGCGGGCAACCTCGACATAAGATTGCATCGTTTCTGGGGCGGGGTGATCGACCCATGCGGGCCGCGCCAAAATCAGCGCCTTGACGCGCAGCGGATGCGTCACCGCCAGCCGCAAGGAAATGGCAGCCCCAAGCGAAATACCACCCATCGCTACACTTTGCAGACCCAGATGGTCCATCAGCGCCAAAACATCTTGGCCAAACTGCGCGATAGACAAGCGGGCCAGATCGCCAAGGTCTGACCCGTCATGGCCGCGACACATCAGGGTGATGCGGGTGAAGCCTTCTGGGAAGACCTCGGCAGGTTGGGCGGCTGTGGCACCTAAGCCGTGCTGCCAAAAGACAGCGGGGCCTTGGCCTGCGATGTCGTAGGCAAGGCGGCAGCCGTCAGGGGTTTGGAACGTTGCGGTCATCTGTGGCACAGGTCTTGCAGCACGCGGGCGGCTTGGGGGGCTTGGGCGACATCAAAGCCATGGCCGATCAGCGCGCCGTGATAGCCCGCAAGGCGCAGACTTGCCGCGAAGGCGGGCAGGTCGATGATGCCATCGCCAGGGGCCACCACGCGGCCTGTGGCGTCGTGGTCTTTGGCATGGGCCAGCAGCACGTCAGCGCCCAATAGGTCAAAGGCTTGATCCAGAATGGCTGGCTGATGCACCGCCTGTTCGGGGGCAATCAGGTTGGCGGCATCCAGAACGATACCCAAATGCGGGGCTTGCATCTGGTCTAAGATCCGGCGGGCGGCGGGCGCATCGCAAATGACATTGGCAGGCTCAGGCTCGATCCCCAAATACAGGCCATAGTGGGCAGCGCGGTCCAAAGCGTGGGACAGTTCAGCCGCCATATCTGCCCAAGCAGCGGCCGAGGTGTTTTGCGCATGCGCCGCCCACATATTGCCCGCATCGCGCGAACCGGTGCACAGCGTGACAATCGGCGCGCCTAGCGTTTGGGCCGCTTGCAGCACCAGTTCAAACCGTCCGCGCATCTGAATGCGATAGGCTGAATCTGGGTGCGCCATGTTCCAAGTGCCCGACAGGGCGCTGATCACAACCCCCGCCGCAGCCGCCTGATCGCGCACGGCCTCCAAACCCGTGGGGGCGGTTTCGGGGATGGGCGGCAGACCCAGATTGGAAAGGTTGAACTGCACCGCGCCAAAGCCATCGGCCTTTACAGCAGCAAAGGTCGCTTCAGCCGTCGTCAGCGGATAGGTGCGTGAGAAGATGGCGGGGGTCATACCGGCCCCGTGGCATCGGCCAGCTTCACCGGCTGCCCCGTTTCGGCTGATCGCATCACCGCCACCATAGCCCGCACAGACTCCAGCCCATCCACGATAGAAGCCCCCGTCATCGGCGCGCCCTTCAAGATCACATCCCCAAAACCTTCCAACTGGCGGCGGTAAAAATGCCCATCTGCGCCGAGCACACGGAGGGTCGAGGCGTCAGCTTCGCGGAAAATATCCACCTCGGATGCGCGGAAATACCACGGGTTCAGGATATTCGCTTTGATCGACCCGTTCTGGCCGTAGATCTGAAAGCCTTCGTGCCAATCCATCCGCACGGCCAAGGTCAGGTCCAAATGGCCCAAGGCGCGGTTTTCAAATTCGACATCAATGAACCACGACATGGCACCGTATTTTTCACGGTGGCGGGCGTGAACCTCGACAATTGGGCCCGACAGGTAGCGGGCAAGGTCCAAAAGATGGCAGCCGTGGGCCAGCATATTGTAGCGGCGCAGGTTGGCTTTGGGGTTTTCGCTGGGCTTGATCGCCCGCGACCCTGTGCGCGGCATGGGTTGGATCGCATCGGTGTTGGTATAGCGGGCAGTGGAATCGCAATACCACGCCTTAAGCGCCAAAATCTCGCCCATCTCATCGGTGAGAAAATCTTTGGCCGATTGGATGCCCGGATCAAAGCGCAGCATATGACCCACCTGCAAGGTCTTGCCCGTCGCATCGACAACCTTTTGCAGTTCCAGCACTTCTTCCACCGACAGGCCGATGGGCTTTTCACAAAACACATGCTTGCCCGCCTGCAAAGCGCGGATGGCCGCGGGCACGTGGAAAGCGTCCGAGGTGGCGATGATCACGGCTTCCACCATGTCGTCGGCCAGCATCGCGTCATAGTCCAGATAGATGGCGGCGGCGTCATAGAAAGCGCCAAAGCGGTTGGCCAAGCCTTCATCCGCATCGCAAACAGCGCGCAGGTCGGTGTTGCGGGCCTTTTGCACCGATTCCAGATGGCCAAATTGTGAGATGGGGCCACAGCCCAAGATCCCCACCCCAAGCAGGCGCTGTTCTTTTTTGATGGCCATGATGTCCTCCTATGATGGAATTTGTTTACGAATGATACGAATTCCCGTCAAGGCTTTGCCGCTTGCGAAATCACCGCCCGGGTAGCATTATTTATACCTTTAGAAAGGCTTTCATGATGCCCCTAACCTGTTTCACCTCTTACGACATTCGCGGCCGCTTGGGCGTTGATCTTGATGCCACCATCGCCTTTCGCATCGGGCGCGGCTTTGCGCGGGCCTTGGGGGCCAAGGTGGTGGTGGTGGGACGCGACTGCAGGGCTTCGTCTTTGGAACTGGCCGAAGCGGTGACGGCGGCGTTGCGGGCTGAAGGCGTGAAGGTGCTGGATCTGGGGCTTTCGGGCACAGAAGAGATGTATCACGCCACCTCGCATTTCAGGGCCGATGGCGGGATTGTGGTCACAGCCTCGCACAATCCGATCGATTACAACGGGATGAAGATGGTGCGCAAAGGGTCTGCGCCGTTGGATGGGGCAACGGGTCTTTCAGCCATCCGGGCCTTGGCAGAGGCGGATGATTTTGGGCCAACGAAAGGCGGCGGTGAGCGGGTCAATGTGGCGGTGGAAGCGCGGGCGGCCTATGTTGAAACGGTGCTTTCCTTTGTCGATGTCGCAGCACTTCGCCCGCTGACAGTTCTGGTCAATGCGGGCAATGGCACGGCGGGGCCTACCTTTGACGCACTGGCCGAAGGATTGGCGCAGCGCGGCGCGCCCTTACGGTTCGTGCGGATGCACCACGCGCCGGATGGCAGCTTTCCCAACGGCATTCCCAATCCTTTGCTGATGGAAAACCGCCCCGTGACAGCGGCGGCGGTTCTGGCCAATGGGGCCGATCTGGGCGTGGCATGGGATGGCGACTTTGACCGCTGTTTTTTCTTTGACCATACGGGCGCTTTTGTTGACGGTGAATACATCGTGGGTCTGCTCGCTGCGGTCTTCTTGGCCAAAGAACATGGCGCGCGGATTGTTCACGACCCGCGCGTGGTCTGGAATACGCAAGACATCGTGGCAGCCCAAGGCGGTATTGCCGTGCAGTCGCGCACGGGACACGCCTTTGTCAAACAGGTGATGCGCGACACGGGCGCTGTGTATGGTGGCGAAATGTCAGCCCACCATTATTTCCGCGACTTCGCTTATTGCGATTCTGGCATGATCCCCTTTTTGCTGATCTGCGAACTCATCAGCCGCCAAGGCGCTTTGGCGGAATTGGTGGCAGGTCGCAAAGCGGCGTTTCCCTCTTCGGGAGAGATCAACTTTCGTCTGCCCAACGCCGCAGCATCGCTGTCGAGGGTGCGCGAGATGTTTGAAACCTTGGCCGAAACAGTCGATGAGACCGACGGGTTAAGCCTGTCTTTTGGCGATTGGCGGATGAACCTGCGCTCATCGAATACCGAGCCCTTGGTGCGGCTGAATATTGAATCGCGGGGCAATGCAGACCTATTGCCCCAGAAACTGGCACTGATTTCCAAAGTGCTGCAGGAAGGATGACCCACGAAAGGGTCTTTAAGTGCGGTTCATCCGCGCCACGCGTCGTTTGAACCGCGCTTCCATCTGCGCCTCGGCCTGAGCCGTGCCATCGTGCCATGTGCCGAAAAGCTTGTCCAAAGGCATCAGGCCATCGCCGTAGTTCACCTCGAAATGCTTGTGGTGCAGGTAATGGGAATAGGCATGGGTATCAAACCCGCCCTGCCCCACCTCTACCTTGTCAAAACCGATATGCCCAACCATCGCGCCAAAGCCTGCAAAGTGCATCTGATACAGCGCCAAGATAGGGTTGGAGGGGATGATCAGGTGCAAAAGAACGGATGAGAAATACAAAATATGCTCAACCGGATGCATCGCCAGCGACGAAAAGGGTGAGGGATTGACCGAATTATGGTGCACCGAATGCACCCATTTGTACAGAAACGGTGTGTGGATCAGCCGGTGCACACAGAAAAAGTGCAGCTCGTGCCAGATGGGCAGCGCAAAACCCAAGGCCAGCAGATACCACAGATTATCGCTAAAGCTGACCCATGGCACATAGCCATTGGCGAAAACCCAAAAGACGCCGACTTGATAGCCCGTCCAAATCGGAACGCCAAAAGCAAAGCACCAGACCAGACTGTCCAGCGATTGCTTTTTGAACAAAAAGACATCGCTTTTGGTGTCATCGGGGAATTTGGCATTGTATTTGAAATGGGTGCCCTGTCGGCGCTGGATGAACAGTCGCAGTTCAAAGACCCCGTAGAACACAAAGATCGCGGCCATGTTCAGGGCCAATATCCGCAAAACCCAGCCCCAAGCGAGATGCTGCATCGTGGCAAGATCGGGCATCAAATAATGCCAAAACACCACGGCCGAGACCATGAACAGCACGTTCCACGGCAGAAGATAGCCTGGCAGCCATTTCAAAATCTTGATCGGGTTGGGCGGAAAGGTGAAGAGAGGCGAGATTTGCAGCGCCCGCTTTGGGGCCCAATCGCCGCGCTTGTTGCGCGTGCCGTGTTGAAGGTCGTCCATCTGCGTCTCCTGCCAATACAGCGCAACGATAGCTTAGGCTTTTGCGTTTGGCTATTGGCAAGAACGGCATGGGGATTTCCCCTTTAATGCCTTGATTTTATTGGTGCCCGCGGCCGGACTTGAACCGGCACGGCCGTTCGGCCTAGAGATTTTAAGTCTCCTGTGTCTACCATTTCACCACGCGGGCGGCGGGGCCACACTATCGCAGTCGGCAGGGCGGGGTAAAGGCTTGGCAGACATCTTGTGCCAAATCCGCCGCAACGCGGCATTGACTAAGCCCGCGCGGCGCGGTTTGGTGCGGCCGAGAGTTTGCCGGAGGGTGCGATGAAGAAAGAATTTGCCAGTGCGTCTGCAGCACTGGAGGGATTGTTGTTTGATGGCATGACCATCGCCAGCGGCGGGTTCGGCCTGTGCGGCATCCCCGAACTTCTGATTGAGGCCATCAAGAACGCGGGCACCAAAAACCTGACCATCGCGTCCAACAACGCGGGGGTTGATGGCTTTGGCTTGGGCGTTTTGCTTGCCACCCGTCAGGTCAAAAAGATGATCTCGTCCTATGTGGGCGAAAACGCGGAATTCATGCGTCAGTATCTCAGCGGCGAGCTGGAACTGGAATTCACCCCGCAAGGCACCTTGGCCGAGCGTCTGCGCGCAGGGGGTGCTGGCATCCCCGGCTTCTACACCAAAACCGGTGTGGGCACGGTGATTGCCGAGGGCAAAGAGCATAAGGATTTCAACGGCCAGACCTATATTCTGGAACGTGGTATCGTAGCAGATTTGTCGATTGTGAAAGCATGGAAGGCCGATCCTTCGGGCAACCTTGTGTTTCGCAAAACCGCGCGCAACTTTAACCCGCCTGCGGCTACGGCTGGTAAAATCTGCGTCGCAGAGGTGGAAGAGATCGTGCCGCTGGGCAGCCTTGACCCCGACACGATCCACCTGCCGGGCATTTATGTGCACCGCCTGATCAAAGGGCCGCACGAAAAGCGCATCGAAAACCGCACCACGCGCAAGAAGGAAACACTCTGATGGCTGACGCGATCAAAGGCTGGGACCGCAATCAAATCGCCGAACGTGCGGCGCTGGAATTGCGCGATGGGACTTATGTAAACCTTGGCATCGGCATTCCGACATTGGTGTCAAACTACATCCCCAAAGGGGTAAACGTGACGTTGCAATCAGAAAACGGGATGCTGGGCATGGGCCCCTTTCCGTTTGAGGGCGACGAGGACCCCGATCTGATCAATGCGGGCAAGCAAACTATCACAGAACTGCCGCAAACGGCCTATTTTGACTCGGCGCAATCATTCGCCATGATCCGTGGTGGCAAGATTGCCATGGCGATCTTGGGCGCGATGGAGGTCAGCGAAGCGGGCGATTTGGCCAACTGGATGATCCCGGGCAAACTGGTCAAGGGCATGGGCGGTGCTATGGACCTTGTGGCGGGCGTGGGCCGCGTGGTGGTGGTGATGGACCACACCTCTAAGCACGGCGAATCCAAGGTGCTGCGTGAATGTTCGTTGCCTTTGACGGGCAAGGCTGTGGTCAACCGCATCATCACCAATTTGGGCGTGCTGGATGTGGTGGCTGGTGGGTTGAAGATTGTCGAATTGGCCGAGGGTGTGAGCGAAGCCGATCTGCGTGCTGCAACCGAGGCGCGGATCGTAGGGTAATCACATCGGGTTGAGCGCAAAGGCATTTCGATGCCTGCGTCGAAAAAAAATCAAAAAAGGCCAAGCTTCTCAAGGCTTGGCCTTAATTTTGCCAAAAAGCATACTTATCTTTTTCTAACATTTTCAACGCAACTGTCGACAGTCCTGATCTTAGGATGACACTTGCACCGTTTCAGGCCCGCGCCATCAGGCCTTTCTGATTTAACCTTGATCAAAAGGGATTGGCTTTATGAAAATATCTTTCCTTACCAAAGCCGTAAGCAAAGCTCAGATCAACGTGGATTGGGTGGTTCTCGCCGCCTTGGTTTTGGGCGTGGGGGTGGTTTTGCTCACCTCCATCGGGGGGATATTGAACGGTCTTAACTTTCAACTTTGGGGCGAGGTTGGTAGCCGCGTTACCGGAGCCACAACGCAAAACCCCTAAGCCGCTGTCACGCAAACCAGCGCGGGCCAGCCTCGGTCACGATCAGGTCTAGCCTTTGATCGAAGTCATCAGTCGGCACAGCGTCAACCTCTTGGGCGGCGAAGGCAAAGCCTATGGCCAAGACGGGGCCTTTGGCGCGCAGACCTTGCAGGGTGCGGTCGTAAAAGCCGCCGCCATAGCCCAAGCGAAAACCCCGCGAGTCAAACGCCAAAAGCGGCACGATCACCACCTGCGGTGTGACCCAAGCGCCCTCAGCGGGGATCAGCGCACCAAATTCTCGGGCCACCATCGCCACACCGGGGCCCCATTCGCGAAACTTCAAGGGCGTGGCTGCGGCCATTATCACCGGTACGCCGACCAAGCCTTGATGGGCGGACATGGCGGGCAAAGGGTTAATCTCGGTGCGCATGGGCATATAGCCCGCCAAGGCTTTGCCCTGATGGGCGCTTAACACATCGGCCAAAATCTCAGCTGCTTGGCCCTGCCCTGCGGCAAAGGCCGCCTTGCGCCGCGCGAAGGCCGCCGTGCGGGCCGCTGCTTTTGGATCGGTCATATCTGCTTCCCCCAATTTAGGGCCCAAATACACCAAATGCCCCGCCCTGTCCGCCCCATTCTGCCCCGCCCTGTCCGCCCCATTCTGCCCCGCCCCTTTGGCATTGCTGCTTCTTGACGCTAAGGTGTTTCTGCCAAAGCCCTGCATTCGGGAAATTTACCGCTGCCCCGAAAGCCTTTAAACTTTGCCGCAAAGAAGAAGGTGACCGATGGCTGATCTTTTGCTTGGGCAAGTTTTGTCCTTTGACGGCGACCCTTTTGTACTGGGGCCAGAGGCGGCACGGGTCAACGAGGCCGTCTTGGTCGACAGTGGTCGCATCAGCGCCGTGGGCAACGCCAAGACACTGCGCGCAGCCCATCCGCAGGCGCGGGTGACTGACTATGGCAAAGCGCTGATCTCGGCCGGATTTGTCGACGCCCATGTGCATTACCCGCAAACGGCGATCATCGCCTCTTGGGGCAAGCGGTTGATTGACTGGTTAAACCAATACACCTTCCCCGAGGAAATGCGCTTTGCCGACCCCGCCTATGCCGCCGAAGTCGCCACCCGCTACTTCGATCTAGCCTTAGCCCACGGCACGACGTCGATGTGTTCTTATGCCACGATCCATCCCGCCTCGGTCGATGCCTTCTTTGACCAAGCTCAGGCGCGGGGATTGCGGGCCTTTGCGGGCAAGACCTGCATGGATAGGAATGCACCGGAAGGCCTGCGCGATACGGCGCAAAGCGCTTATGACGACAGCAAGGCGCTTTTGACCAAGTGGCACGGGAAAGACCGCTTGTCTTACGTCATCACCCCGCGCTTTTCGCCAACCTCTACGCCTGAACAACTCGCCGCCATGGGTGCTTTGTGGCGCGAACATCCCGATTGCCTTATGCAAACCCACCTGTCCGAACAGACAGACGAGATTGCTTGGGTCAAAGACCTGTTCCCTCAGTCGCGCGATTATCTTGACACCTACGAAGCTCAAGGCTTGCTGCGCCAAGGAGCGGTTTACGGTCACGCCATCCACCTGACCGCCCGCGAAAAGGCGCGGCTGGCCGAGGCGGGGGCGAGTGTGGTGCATTGCCCGACATCAAACACCTTCATCGGGTCGGGTCTGTTTGACATGGGGCTGACGCAAAGCCTGCGCGTGGGGTTGGCGACCGATACAGGCGGCGGATCATCGTTTTCCATGCTGCGCACGATGGCTGCGGCTTACGAGGTCGCCCAGTTGCGTGGCCAAGCGCTGCATCCTGCCCAGTTGTGGTGGCTTGCAACCCAAGGATCCGCCCGCGCCTTGCGGGCAGAGCATCAGATCGGCAACATCGCCGTGGGGCACGAGGCGGATTTGGTCGTGGTCAACCTTGCCTCGACCCCCGTGATTGAACAGGCGACACGGCGGGCCGAGGATATTTGGCAAGCCCTTTTCCCCACGATCATGCTGGGGGATGACCGCGCCATTCAGGCGGTTTGGATCTCAGGAAGCCTCGTCCTCTAGCCCCAGATCCCAGCCATCGGGATAAAAGTCATAAGCCAGTGCGACTTCGGTGGCGACACGCTCATGCGTCCAGATGGCATCGGGCGTTACAGGAATGGGACCTACCTTGGCCACGACCAGATCGTCATCGCGGTTGCAGCGATAGCCCTTGGCGGTCAACGCCTTCATCACCGCGCCATAGTTGGCGTCGTGTTCTTCGGGGTAGAACAGAAAATCCACCTCGGCCCGTTCGGGCAGCTTTTTCATGCCCTTGGGCAAATCCCGAAAGGTGTTGAAAGTTTCACGGCGTTGGGCGTCGAAATTATGGCTCATCGCGGCGACCTATCACGCCATCAATCGGCGGGCCAGATGGTTTTGGCGTTCAACCACGCGGGGCAGGTCAATGGTCAGCATATGTCCGTCGCCCACCACTTGGCGGCCTTCGACAAACAGATCGCGCACGCGGGTGGGGCCTGCCAGCAAAAGTGCCGCCGGATCCCACGACCCAGCACTTTCCACGCCCGACACATCCCAGACAGCCACATCGCCGCGCTTGCCCACTGCAAGCGAGCCGCAATCAGGGCGGCCCAGCACCTGAGCGCCGCCTATGGTGGCTATCTCTAACGCCTCGCGTGCGCTCATCGCATCGGCGCCAAGGGCCACACGCTGCAACAGCATGGTCTGGCGTGCCTCGGCCATCAGGTTGCCAGCGTCATTGCTGGCCGACCCGTCAACGCCAAGCCCCACCTTTACCCCTGCATCTCGCAAGGCACGCACGGGAGCGATACCTGACCCAAGCCTGCAATTGGAACAGGGGCAATGGGCAATACCGGTTCGGGTGCGCGCAAAAAGGTCAATCTCTAGCGCATCCAGCTTGACGCAATGGGCGTGCCAGACGTCATCGCCCGTCCAGCCCAGATCTTGGGCGTATTGCCCCGGACGGCAGCCAAATTTGGCCAAGGAATAGGCGATATCCTCGTCATTCTCGGCCAAATGGGTGTGCAGCATCACACCCTTGTCACGCGCCAAAAGGGCCGCGTTGCGCATCAGATCGCGGCTTACGGAAAAGGGTGAACAAGGCGCAAGACCTACGCGCAGCATCGACCCTTCGGCGCTGTCATGGTGGGCATCGACCACGCGGATCATGTCCTCCAGAATGGCCGCTTCGCGCTCCACCAAACTATCCGGCGGCAGGCCACCGTCACTTTCGCCAATGCTCATAGCCCCCCGCGTGGGATGAAAGCGCAGGCCCACTTCGGATGCGGCAGCGATGGTGTCATCCAAGCGCGACCCATTGGGGAAGAGGTAGAGGTGATCTGACGTCAGTGTGCAACCCGACAGCGCCAGTTCCGCCAAGCCCACTTGGGTGGAGGTGAACATCTCTTCCGGTCCAAAGCGCTCCCAGATCGGATACAGCGTTTTCAGCCAACCAAACAGCAGCGCATCCTGCCCGCCTGGCACAGCACGGGTCAGAGTTTGGTACAGATGATGGTGCGTGTTCACCAAGCCGGGGGTGACCACACAGCCCTTGGCCTGCACCACGCGGCCCGTGGTGGTTAGCCCATGCCCCACAGCGGCCACAACGCCACCGCGCAGCAAAACATCCGCGCCATGCAATTCGCGCCGCGCCGCATCCATCGTCAGGACGGTGTCGGCATTCTGGATCAGGATTTCAGACATAAGACCCTTTCACCCCCTTCGGTGCTGGGTCCACGGCGCGACAGAAGGGGAAAGGACTCGCGCCGTGTGTCTTTGGACGGGCTAGGCGTTCAAGAAAGCCAAAGCCTGTGCATGAATCTCGCGGTTGGCTGCGGCTAGAATATGGCCGCCCATCGGGCAGGGGTTGCCCTGCCAATCGGTGACGATGCCGCCCGCGGCTTCGATCACGGCGATGGGGCCTTGGACGTCATAGGCCAAAAGCCCCGCTTCAATCACAAGATCAATCTGCCCAGCAGCGATCAGGCCATAAGCGTAGCAATCGGTGCCGTAACGGGTAAGTCGCGCTTGGGCCTTCACACGGTTAAAGGCAGCACCGTCTTCGGGTGTGCCCACTTCAGGAAAGGTGGTGAACAAAATCGCCTCTGACAACGGGCGCGGGGCGCGGGTTTTTAACTGGCGCAACCCCATCGGCCCGCGCAGATCGGCGCGGCCAAGGCCACCTGCGAACCGCTCACCAATATAGGGTTGGTCGATCAGGCCATAGATCGGGCCGTTTTCATCCGACACTGCGATCAAAACGCCCCATGTTGGTGTGCCCGCCAAAAAGCTGCGCGTGCCGTCGATCGGGTCTAAAACCCATGTCAGACCCGAAGTGCCTGCGGTTGTGCCAAACTCTTCGCCCAAGATGCCATCGTTCGGGCGGCGCAGGACCAAAATCTCACGCATCATCTGTTCAGACAGGTGATCTGCCACGGTCACCGGATCGAAACGGTCGGTCTCTTTGTTGTCGGCCGAAAGCCCCGCCGCCCGAAAGTGCTGCAAAGTCGCCAAACGCGCAGCATCAGCCAGCGCATCGGCGACCTCGATCAGTTCTGCGGCAAGTTCTTTGCTGATCTGCACCATGGCTTCCCCCGTTTGCCTTGGCGCTACAGTCAGGCGGGCTTTGGGTCAAGCCGCCTCTGACAAGACCTTGGCCAGATCGAACAGGCGCCGCCGCTGCGCTTCGGGAATCGCGTAATACGACCGCACCAGTTCAGCGGCTTCCTTGTCAGCCATCACATTGGAGGGCACAGACCTTTCCCCATCCATCCCATCGAAGAAAAAGCCTATCGTGACGCCCAAAGTTTCAGCTATTTCCCACAGGCGGGATGCCGAGACGCGGTTCATCCCGGTTTCATACTTTTGCACCTGTTGAAACTTGATCCCGACCTTTTCCGCCAGTTGCTGCTGGGTCATGCCCATCATCCACCGTTGGTGACGGATTTTTCTGCCCACATGGGCGTCAACGGGGTGTTTCATTGCAATCTCCCAAAGTGAACCCATGCTCGGAACAACAAAAAAGCGCTGCGTCGGAGATTATGAGTTTGCCGTCAGAACCTAGTGCCAGATTTATGTTCGGCCAAGTATTTTCGGTTGAATTGTGGAGGCATGGCCGGCCACGAAATGCGAAAACCTGACACGACTTAATACGCCAAAGACAATAGGGCAGAGTGGTAATGTCGTGAGTGTTTTTAAAATATATAATATTATCATATATTTATACTAAAAAATCACCCTATGTATCTTGCCGTTTCCAAGGAATATGCACTTCAACAAACCTTTAACCTCTGTCCTTTTTTCTAACCTGTTACGTTGATTTTTTTCTAAGGC